>JABMNB010000439.1 GCA_013205335.1 Rhodospirillales bacterium | reverse complement strand
GTCCGTATCGGTGCGTCGCGCCGTGATCTTGATGCCGGTCGGCAGCTGCTCGGACTGGCGGAAATAGGTGTGGGCGCAGTCGGCGAGCGTCGCGCCCTCGAGCGGCACGACGCCCTGGTAGCGTTCGGTGTACTGGCCCTGGTCGACGGTGAAAGCCAGACGACCCTGGCCGAACAGCTTCGGGATGTAGCTATCGGGTACGTCTTCGTTGCCGCTGCCCAGCGCAATGGCGAGCTTCCACGAATCGAATTGCGCGTAGCCGCGCAGCGCACCGTCGCTGGTGAGGTCGGTGACGAGCAGGCGGATCGGCCCGTCGCCGCTGATCTGCAGGGTGAAGATGCCGTCGTATTTCAGCGAGGTGGCGAGGGTGGCGCACAGCACCATCGACTCGGCCAGCGGCCTCGCCACGGCGAGTGGATAGCCGTGGCGCTCGATCACCTCGTCGAGGGCAGGCCCCAGCCGGACCAGCCGGCCACGCACGCCGAGCGCGTCCAGCTGGAAGGGAAGGACGCGGTCCCAGTCATCGGAACTCATGCTCCCTCCTCCGTCAGACGGGGGAGGGTTGGGGAGGGGGAAAGCAACGCTATGAGAAGCGGAAATGAGACGATCATGCCGAAGCCTGCCCCACCCTAGCCCTCCCCCGTCCGACGGGGGAGGGAATTCGCAGTTAAGACAAGCACCAAGCCAGGATGCTCTTCTGGGCGTGCAGGCGGTTCTCGGCCTCGTCGAACACGACCGACTGCGGACCGTCGATCACCTCGGCGGTCACTTCCTCGCCGCGATGGGCGGGCAGGCAGTGCATGAAGATCGCGTCCTTCTTGGCCTGCTTCATCAGGTGTTTGTCGACCTGATACGAGCGCAGCAAATTGTGGCGTCGCGCGGCGCTCGGGCTGTCGGGATCCTCGTCGCCCATCGACACCCAAGTGTCGGTGACGACGCAGTCGGCATCCTTCACCATCGACTCGGGGTCGTGGCCGATCGAAATGCGGCCGTTCGATTTTGCCGCCCATTGCACCACGTCGGCCGGCGGCGTCAGCTCGGGCGGGCAGGCGATGCGTAGCTCGAAGTCGAACTGCACGGCGGCATGGATCCACGACGTCGCCATGTTGTTGCCGTCGCCCGACCAGACCACCGACTTGCCCGCGATGGAGCCACGATGCTCCTCGTAGGTCATGACGTCGGCCATGAGCTGGCAGGGATGGGTCTTGTCCGTGAGGCCGTTGATCACCGGCACGGTTGCGTACTTCGCCATCTCGAGGAGCTTCTCCTCGACGGTGGTGCGCATCATGATGACGTCGACGTAGCGGCTGAGCACGCGCGCGGTGTCGGCGATGGTCTCGCCGCGGCCGAGCTGCGTGTCGGTGCGGCCCAGCATGATGGTCTGGCCGCCGAGTTCGCGCATGCCGACCTCGAACGAAACGCGGGTTCGCGTCGAGGGCTTCTCGAAGATCATGGCGAGCGTCTTGCCGGTCAACGGCTGGTCGTGCCCGCCGTTGGACCGTTCCTTTTTCATCGCCTTGCCGCGATCGAGGATCTGGCGAAGCGTCTTGGGATCGACCTGGTCGAGGTCGAGGAAGTGCCTGGGCGTGGCCATGAGCCTACTCGGCTGCCTTCGGCGCCGCCTCGAACGCTTCCGCGGCCTGCTCGAGAATCGCGATGCCTTCGTCCAGCGCCGCCTTATCGGCAATCAGCGCCGGAAAGACGCGCACCACGTTCTCGCCGGCCGGCGGGACCAGGAGCCCCAGCGACTGCAGCTTGTTCACCATGTCGCCCACCGGCACCGCCGGGGTGCATTGCAGGCCCTGGAGGAAGCCCATGCCACGCTGCTCGACGAACACCTTGGGGTGCTTCCGGCAGAGTTCCTCGAGCTTGCCCTTGAGATACTCGCCCTTCTCGCGGACGTCCTCGATGAAGCCCGGCGCCAGCAGGATGTCGAGCACCGCATTGGCGACGCCGGTGGCCAGCGGGTTGCCGCCATAGGTCGAGCCGTGGGTGCCGGGGACCATGCCGACCGCCGCCTTTTCGGTCGCCATGAAGGCGCCGATCGGGAAGCCGCCGCCCATGCCCTTGGCGATCGCCGCGACATCGGGCTTCACGCCCGACCAGTCGTAGCCCCACAGCTTGCCGGTCCGGCCGAAACCCGTGTGGATTTCATCGTAGAACAGCAGCAGGCCGAATTCGTCGCAGATGGCGCGCAGATCCTTGAGGAACTGCGTGGTGGTGGCGCGGATGCCGCCTTCGCCCTGGATCGGCTCGACCAGGATACCGGCGGTCTCGTCATCCACCATGTCGCGGACGACGTTGGTGTTGTTGAGCGGCGCATGGCGATAGCCGGGGGCCGGCGGGCCGAAGCCTTCGAGGTATTTCTCGTTGCCGGTGGCGGCGAGCGCGTTCAGCAGGCGGCCGTGGAACGCTGCCTGGAAGCAGATGATCTTGTAACGCTTGGGCTGGCCGTTAATGTACTGATACTTGCGGATCAGCTTGATGCCGCCCTCGATGGCCTCTGCGCCGGAATTGCAGAAGAACATCGTGTCGGCGAACGAGTTTTCGGCCAGCCGCTTGGCCAGCTTCTCGCCGTTGCCGACCCGGAACAGGTTCGACGTGTGCCAGAGCTTGGAGCCCTGCTCCGTCAGC
Source organism: Rhodospirillales bacterium (assembly GCA_013205335.1). GTDB lineage: Bacteria > Pseudomonadota > Alphaproteobacteria > Reyranellales > Reyranellaceae > Reyranella. The sequence continues at coordinate 14,582 of JABMNB010000439.1, read as the reverse complement.
GCCTTGACCAGATAGGGATGGCAGTGGCCCAGCGCGTTCACGGCGATGCCGGACGTGAAGTCCAGGTAGCGTCGGCCGTCCGCCGCGTAGAGATAGTTGCCCTCTCCGCGTTCGAACACGACGTCCTTGCGACCGTACGTCGGCATCACAGCCGTAATCACAGCGAGCCTCCCTCAAAAACCAAAAACCCCCGCCGATCCGACGATTCCGGGATGGAAACTCCGGGTTTTGGCGAGGGGCGGGCACTATCTTACCGGGGTCCGGGTGTGTCAACTTGGGCGGCGGGCCGGCGCCGATGCCTTGAGGGGCCCCGACCCCTCTGCTAGGAGACCCGCCTTCCTATGAAATTGCTGCCCACTCGCAATTCCACGCTCGCCCTGCACCGCGCCGGCTTCACCTCCGTGCCCGCGATGCTCGACTATGCAGCGAAGGGCGAGACAGGGGTGACCTTTTATAATGCCAAGGGCGAGCAGCTCTCGGCCTTGCCGTGGCGTGACGTCCGCGAGCGGGCGCAGATCGTCGCCCGCAAGCTGATCGGCGCCGGGTTCGCGCGCGGCGAGCGCATTCTGATCACCGCCGACACCTGGCCGGGCTTTTTCGACTCCTTCTTCGGCGCCCAATACGCCGGCCTGCTGCCCGTCCCGGTCTCCATTCCCGTGGGGATCGGCGGCAAGGAAGCCTATCTCGACCAGCTTCGCCGCCAGTTTGCCGCGTCCGGCGCGGTCGCCGCGGTCGGCCTCGACGATCTCGCCGGGTACCTGGCCGATGCGGCGCGGGAATTCCCCAGCGTGCGTCTTCATGGCGGCATCGACGCGCTCCATTCGCTGCCCGAGAAGCCGGTCGATCTGCGGCCGCTCGGTGCCGACGATCTTTGCTACATCCAGTTCTCATCGGGCAGCACGCGCCATCCGCACGGTGTGCAGATCACCCAGCGCGCCCTGATGGCCAATCTCTCCGGCATGGTCGGACCGGCCGGGCTGGATGTCGTCGAAGGTGATCGCGCGGTGAGCTGGCTGCCGCTCTATCACGACATGGGCCTGATCGGTTTCCTGCTGGGACCGCTCTCGAGCCAGCTCTCGATCGACTATCTGACGCCGCGCGACTTCGCGCGCCGGCCGATGCAGTGGCTGAACGTCGTCTCGCGCAACCGCTGTACCATCTCCTACAGCCCGAGCTTCGGCTATGATCTCGCCGTGCGCCGCGGCGCCGCGCAGGTGCCCGCCGATCTCGACCTGAGCTGCTGGCGGCATGCCGGTATCGGCGGCGACATGGTTCGCGCCGACGTGCTCGAGCGCTTCGCGGCCACGTTCGGGCCGTACGGCTTCGACCGCACCGCCTTCATTCCCAGCTACGGCATGGCCGAGGTCTGTCTCGCCATCACCTTCTGTCCGCACGACACCGGGGTGCGCACCGATACGGTGGATCGCATCGCCCTGGCCGATACGCAACGCGCGGTGCCGGCGGCGGACCCGGGCGATCACCAGCGGGCGCGCCGCTTCGTGATCTGCGGCCGCGTGTTGCCGGGCCATCGCCTCGAAGTGCGCGGTCCCGACGGTGCCGTGCTGGCCGACCGCGCGGTCGGTCGTATCTTCGTCTCCGGTCCCAGCGTGATGCCCGGCTACTTCGGCGAGCCCGAGGCCAGTCGAGAGGTGCTGCGCGACGGTTGGCTCGACACCGGAGACCTCGGCTACATGCTGGAGGGCGAGATCGTCGTCACCGGGCGTGCCAAGGACCTGATCATCGTCAACGGCCGCAACGTCTGGCCGCAAGACATCGAATGGGCGATCGAGGCCAAGCGCGTCGTCAAGAACGGCGATGTGGCGGCCTTCTCGATCGATACCGGCGAGGGCGAGCGCGTGGTCGTGGCCGTGCTGGCGCGCGTTTCGGGCGAGGAGGGGCGGCGCGATCTGGCGCGCGACGTCGCGGGCGCGGTGCGCGAGGCGATCGCGGTCGATTGCGACGTGGCGCTGGTGCCGCCGACCATGGGCCTGCCGACCACCTCGTCCGGCAAGCTGTCGCGCGCCCGGACCAAAGCCAACTATCTCGCCGGCCTCTACGCGCCGAAGCCCGCGGCGGCCTGACAGCTCGCCATGAGCAAGTTGGTCGCCGTCACCGGGGCCACCGGCTTCGTCGGACAGCATCTCGTCGCCGCCTTGGCTAGCCGCGGCTGGCGACTGCGCCTTCTGGTGCGCCGCTGGTCTCCGTTGCCTTCGCTTGCCGGCGTGGATGCCGATCTGGTCCTGGGCGATCTCTCCTCCGAGCCCGCGCTGCGCCAGCTCGTCAACGGGGCGGATGCGGTGGTCCATGCCGCCGGGCTGATCAAGGCGCGCGCCGACCGGGATTTTCTGCCGGTCAACCGGGACAGCACTGCGCTCCTGTCGGCGCTGGCGCCTGACGCCCACATGGTCTTGCTCTCGTCCCTGGCCGCCCGCGAGCCGCAGCTTTCTGCCTATGCCGCGAGCAAGCGTGCAGGAGAGGCAGTGATCGCCACCCGGCGCGGCCCCTGGACGATCGTGCGGGCCCCCGCGGTCTACGGGCCGGGCGACCGGGAGACCCTGGCCTATTTCCGAGCGGTTAACTCAGGTATTGCGCCGCAACCACGGCTGCCGGCGGCGCGCCTGTCGCTCATCCATGTCGCGGACCTGGCCGAGGCGCTGGCCCTCGCCGTGGAGCGACCGCCGCCGAACGGGGTCTATGAAATCGACGATGGCCGGGCCCACACATACGCCGACATGGCCAACGCCGCGGGGCAGGCGCTGGGCCGCCGGCCGTGGCGGATCGCCGTGCCGCGCGGCGTCATGGCAGGACTGGCCGGCTGCAATGGAATCCGCCAGGCGCTGACCGGAAGCGCCCAGATCCTGACCCGCGGGAAGGTGAACGAGATCTTCCATCCCGACTGGTCGGTGGGCAATCGCGCACTCGCGGCAGCGATTGGCTTCGAGCCCCGTTACGACCTGACGTCCGGCTTTCGCGACACGATCTTGTGGTATCGCGGCAAGGGATGGCTACAGGACGTGTGAAACACGGCGTAACAATTTGTCATTTCACTAGGAATCGCTGTTTCTGGCACAAGGTAGCCGCCCACCCCCGGGCATGGAGAGCGTTTTGCGCACTGCCCATCAAATGATCGTCGAAACTGACGGCATGACCGACACCCTCGAACTTCCCCGCGTCAGCGGTCAGTCGCGCGGCGAAGTCATTCGAGAGATTTGCCATCACCTCGCGCCGTTCCAGTCAGGTGAGCGACCGATCACGGGCGACACGGTGATCGCCAAGGATCTGACCATCGATTCGCTGGCCATCATGGACATGGTCATGGAGCTCGAGGATCATTTCGACATCTCGATTCCCATGAACGTCGTGGCCGAGATTCATACCGTCGACCAGCTCGCGGACACCATCCAGAAGCTCTGCGCCCGGCGTTAGCCATGGGCCTGTTCGATCGGCATGCGGGCCTGCTCGAGGCCTATCGGGACGTTCGGACGACCGGTTACGATCCGTTCCAGATTCAAATGGAACGGGTTCTGTCGCCCACCGAGGCGATCATCAATGGCCGGAAGACTCTGCTGGTCGGGACCAATAACTATTTCGGCCTGACCTTCGACCAGAGCTGCATGGACGCCGCCATCGAGGCGATTCGCAGCGAGGGCACCGGCACGACCGGCTCGCGCATCGCCAACGGCAGTTATACCGAGCACGTGCTTCTCGAGCAGGAAGTCGCCGAGTTCTACGGCAAGAAGCACTGCATGGTCTTCACGACCGGCTATCAGGTCAATCTGGGCGTCATCTCGACCCTGGCGGGCGAGGGCGACCATCTGCTGATCGACGCCGACAGCCACGCCTCGATCTACGACGCCTGCAAGATGACCCAGGCCGAGGTCGTGCGCTTCAAGCACAACGAGCCCGCGAGCCTCGAGGCGCGGCTGCGCCGGCTGGGCGACCGGCCGGGCAACCGGGTGGTGGTGCTGGAAGGTATCTATTCGATGCTGGGCGACAGCGCGCCGCTGCGCGAGTTCATCGACGTCTGCAAGAAGTACGGCGCGTACGTGATCGTCGACGAGGCCCATTCGCTGGGCGCGCTGGGCGAGACCGGCCGCGGTCTCTGTGAGTCGACGGGCGTGATCGACGACTGCCACTTCATCGTCGGCACCTTCTCCAAGACGCTGGGCGCCATCGGTGGCTACTGCGTGTCGGACGATCCCGACTTCGACATCCTGCGCGTCACGGTGCGCTCCTATATGTTCACGGCGTCGCTGCCGCCGTCGATCGTGGCGTCCGTGCGCCAGGCGCTGAAGGTCGTGAAGGCCAGGCCCGAGCTTCGCACCCAACTCTGGGCCAATGTCGCCACGCTTTATGAAGGCCTCGCCGCCAAGGGCTTCAAGCTCGGCCCCGAGCACGGGCCGGTCGTCGGCGTGCACCTGCCCGATCCGATGGTCGCGATCGGCTTCTGGCGCGCGATGCTCGACGCCGGCATCTACGTGAACGTCGCCGTGCCGCCCGCCACGCCCAACGGCGTGTCGCTGCTGCGCTGCTCCGTCTGCGCGGTTCACACCAAGGAACAGCTCGAGCACATGATCGAGGTCATGGCGGGCATCGGCCGCCAGCTCGGCGTCCTCGGCGACCGCACGCTCCGCGTGGTGGGCGGCGCCCGCTAGGGCGCGTCGGCCATGTTCACCCTTGCCCATCTGTCCGATCCGCATCTGCCGATGCCGCAGGCGCGTGTCGTCGATCTGCTGGGCAAGCGCGCCACGGGCTACTTCAACTGGTGGCGCAACCGCGTGCAGCTCCACCGACCCGAGGCGCTGGCCGGCATCGTGGCCGACATCCGGACGCACAAGCCCGACCACATCGCGCTCACCGGCGATCTCGTGAACATCTCGCTGCCCGACGAATTCGCCCGCGCGTCGGCGTGGCTGGCGGACCTCGGCACGCCCGACGAAGTTACGGTCATTCCCGGTAATCATGACGTCTATGTCGCCAACCTGTGGCGTGAAGGGCTGGGCCTGTGGGGCGCCTACATGGCTGGCGACGGCCAGCCACCCGCTGCCGATTTCAAGGTCTTCCCGACGCTGCGCCGGCGTGGCCCGGTGGCGCTGGTCGGCCTGAACAGCGGGGTCCCGAAGCCGCCGCTGCTGGCGACCGGCACGCTGGGCGACGAACAGATCGCCGCCGCCGAAAGGCTTCTGTCCGAACTCGGCCGGGAAGGTCTCTGCCGCGTCGTGATGATCCATCATCCGCCGCTTACCACCGAATCGCGCTTCAAGCGGCTGACCGATGCGGACGGCTTCCAGGCGATGATCCGGAGGGTCGGTTGCGAGATCGTGCTGCACGGCCACAACCACCGCAGCGAGGTCGCGCGGATCGCCGGGCCACAGGGAGCCATCCCCGTGATCGGCGTCACTTCGGCCTCGGCGGCTGCGGGAAGCAAGTATGGCCGCGCGCGCTATCACCGCATCGGCATCGAACGCGAGACCTCGGGGTGGCGAATCACCGTCGACATCCGTGCGCTCAAGGCCTGCAGCACGGGATGCGAGCCCGATGGCCGGATCGTGTTCAACAGCGGCGCGCCGGCCGCCCTGGTAGCGTGAGGCGGCAATGGCTTCGTCCGATATCGTCGTCAGCCCGGTCGAGTCCAAGGCCGACCTGAACGCCTTCATCGCCCTACCGAGGCGCCTCTATGCCGGTCACAAGGGCTACGTCGCGCCGCTCGACCTCGAGCGCCGGGAAGCCTTCACGCCGGGCAAGAACCCGCTGTTCGAGCATGTCGAGGTCCGCTTCTTGCTCGCACGGCGCGCCGGCAAGGTGGTCGGCCGCATCTCGGCCCAGATCGATCGCGCCCATCTCGAGCGATACAACGACAGCACCGGCAATTTCGGCTGCCTGGCGGCCGAGGACGATCCGGCGATCTTCGCCGCGCTCTTTGCTGCGGCCGAAGAATGGTTGAGGGCCAAGGGCATGATGCGGGCGACCGGCCCGTTCAGCCTCTCGGTCAACGAGGAGGTGGGCCTTCTGGTGTTCGGGTTCGACAGCCGGCCCGTCCTCATGGTGCCCTACGACCCGCCCTATGCCGGGGCCCGCGTCGAGGACTGCGGCTACGCCAAGGCCAAGGACGTCTTCTCCTACGACTACGACGTCCAGAACGCGCCCGAGACGATCGGCGCCAAGCTGCTGGCGCGCGGCGGTCTCGAGGGCCGGGTCAAGGTGCGCACGGCCAACATGAAGATGTTCGACGCCGAGGTCCGCACCCTGGTGGCCATCTTCAACGACGCCTGGAGCGACAACTGGGGCTTCGTGCCCTTCACCCAGGCCGAGATCGACCATGCCTCCAAGGCCTTCGGCCCGGTGATCGTCCCCGAACTCGCGGTGTTCGTGGATGTCGACGACGAGAGCGTGGCCTTCATCGTGGCGCTCACCAACCTGTACGAGGCGGTCGCGGAGTTCGACGGCAAGCTCGGCCCCGTGAAGCTCGCCAAGCTCCTGTGGCGACTGAAGATCGCGGGCGTCGGCAGCACTCGCGTGCCGCTGATGGGTGTTAAGAAGAAATTCCGCAACCATCCGCTGCTCGGTGCCGGCCTCGCCATGATCGCCATCGATCACCTGCGGCAGAACGGCAAGCGGCTGGGCAAGACCTCGGCCGAGCTGGGCTGGATTCTCGAGGACAACAAGGCGACCAACAACATCATCCGGTCGGTCGGCGGGGTGCACTACAAGACCCACCGCATCTACGAGAAGGTGCTGGCAGGTTGAACGCACCGGCGTCTCCACCCCCGGGGCCGTCTTCTGGGCCATCCCCGATGCCGCCCTCTGCCTTCGCGCCGCTTGCCAACCGGTCGTTCCTGGCGATGTGGATCGCCAATCTGATGTCCAATGTCGGCGGCTGGATGCAGACCACGGGCGCGGCGTGGGAAATGACCAGCCTGACGCAGGAGCCGATCTTCGTGGCCCTGCTGGCTGCCGCCGGCACCCTCCCGATGTTCCTGTTCTGCTTCTTCGCGGGCATCCTGGCCGACCGCTTCGACCGTCGGCGCTATATCATCTGCTGCCAGATCTGGATGATGGGCGTAGCCGCGACGCTGGCGATCCTCGCCTTCTTCGGCATGCTCAACCACTGGAACCTGCTGGCGCTGTCGTTCTGCATGGGGCTGGGCAACGCCATGAACGCGCCGGCGTGGCATGCGGTGGTGCCGGAGATCGTCACCGGACCGCAACTTCGCCCGGCCATCGCGCTGAACAGCGCCGGCTTCAACCTCGCCCGCACCGTCGGCCCGGTCATCGGCCAGCTCCTGTTGAGCCTGGTCGGCGTCTTCCTGCTCTTCGCCATCAACGCGTTCACCTATGTGGGCGTCATTCTGGCCATGCGCGCCTGGAAGCGGCCGGCCGAGGCGCGGGCCGCCCAGCGCCGCGAGACCCTGACCGAGGCGGCCCGCGCCGGCATCGCCTTCGTCCGCGGCTCGGCGGAACTCAGGGCGATCTTCGCGCGAGGCCTCTGCTTCTTCGTGCCGGGCATCGCCATGGGAACCTTGCTGCCGGTGATCGGCCGCTTCGAGCTCGGCCTCGACGAATTCACGTTCGGCATCCTCTACGGCGTGTTCGGCACGGGCGCCGTCGCCGCGGCCTTCACGCTGCCCATGGTGAACCGCCTGCTCGGGCCCGATCGCGCCAACATCTGGGCGATGGGTGTCTCGGCCGCGGCCACGATGGTGGCGGCGCTGGCCATGACGCCGATCGTGGTCGGCGCCGTCGTCGCCCTCAACGGCGCCTGCTGGATCACGGTCATCGCCAACAACGGCGCCTCCGTGCAGATGATCCTGCCCAACTACATGCGGGCGCGCGGCATGGCGGTTCACCAGATGGTGTTCTTCGGCGCCATGGTGCTGGGCGCATTGCTGTGGGGAAAGATCGCCAACTTTTTCGACGTGCGCACCGCGCTCATCGGTTCGGCGGTGATGCTGGTGCCGCTCACCGTGCTTGCCGCGTCGATCAAGCTCCCGGGTTCGTCGGTGCCACGCGTCTGACTCGAGCCTGTAGTGGCGGCGTCATGAGCGGTTGAAATTTTCAAGGAGGGGCAGATTCCGCTTGTAACCGTGTCGATTAGTTGTAGATAGCACTCATACAAGACGCCCAACGCACGTGCCGCTGGCCCTCTGTGGTTACGCAACGACGGAAAGTGTTCTTTTTGGCAGTGCCGGTTTCGAGCCGGGTCCGGGAAGGAGCTTCTGAGATGGTTGCTTACCGCGCGGGGCGCGTTCCCCGCTATTATGTCATCTGCCCGACTCTCGCTCGGGCCTCGTTCCTCGATCAGCCGCATAAACGGATTTTAGCTCAGTCGAGTATCGGCTGACGTATCGCGCCACGCTTGGCGCCGTACGTCGTCGTTCGATTATTTTCCGACAAGCTGACTATCCAGACGGGGAACCCCCCAGCGATGACCGAGCGTATTTTCCGCTATCTCCGCGAGCAGCAGCCCGAGACGCCCTGCCTCGTGATCGATCTCGATGTGGTCGAAAACAACTTCCGCCGCATGCGTGAGCTGCTGCCGACGGCGCACATCTTCTACGCCGTGAAGGCAAACCCGGCGGCCCAGGTGTTGGCTCGTCTGGCGACGGCCGGTTCAAAGTTCGACACGGCGAGCCGCGGCGAGATCGAGATGGTGCAGGCGACCGGCGTCGCCATGGACCGCATCTCCTTCGGCAACACGATCAAGAAGGAAAAGGACATCGCCTGGGCCTACCAGCAGGGCGTCCGCCTGTTCGCCTTCGACAGCGAGGCCGAGCTGCAGAAGCTCGCCCGCGTGGCGCCCGGGGCCCGCGTGTTCTGCCGCGTGCTGGTCGATTGTGGCGGCGCCGAGTGGCCGCTCAGCAAGAAGTTCGGCTGCGCACCCGAGATGGCCAAGGATCTCCTGCGCAAGGCCAAGAACTGGGGGCTCGATGCCTATGGCATCTCGTTCCATGTCGGCAGCCAGCAGACCGATCTCGATCAGTGGGACAAGGCGCTGAGCCAGGTCTCGCAGATGTTCTTCGCCCTCGCCGAAGAGGGCGTGGACCTGCGCATGGTCAACATGGGCGGCGGCTTCCCGGCGCGCTATCGCGCCGAGGTGAGCAGCATCGAGGCCTACTGCGAGGCGGTCGGCCGCGCGCTGGTGCGCCATTTCGGCAACCGCATGCCCGAGGTCATCATCGAGCCGGGCCGTTCCATGGTGGGCGATGCCGGCGTGATCCAGAGCGAGGTCGTGCTGGTCTCGCGCAAGGCCGCCAGCGAGCGCAAGCGCTGGGTCTATCTCGACATCGGCAAATTCTCGGGTCTGGCCGAGACGATGGACGAGAGCATCAAGTACCGCCTGCGCACGAACCGTGACGGCACACGCATGGGCCCGGTCGTGCTGGCCGGCCCGACCTGCGACTCGGCCGACATCCTCTACGAGAAGACGGAGTACAAGATGCCCCTGTCTCTCAAGCCGGGCGACAAGGTCGAGATTCTCTCGACCGGCGCCTACACGACGACCTACTCTTCGGTCGCCTTCAACGGCTTCGCGCCGCTCAAGTCGGTCTGCATCTGAACTGACACATTTCGGGCGTACGGGATCGACGGGGCCTTGAGAAAGGCCCCGTTGCTGTTTTTACTGACGCTGAACGAAGGGAACGGGGACGCTGAAATGGCGAAAAAGACTGCACGCAAGCCCTCCGCTAAGAAGTACCTCGATTTTCACGGCCGCCTGGTGATGGTGGGGTTCGGCTCGATCGGTCAGGGCGTGCTGCCGCTGATCCTGCGCCACATCGGCATCAAGCCCGAGCAGATCACCATCATCACCGACGACATGCGCGGCGGCGAGGACGAGGCGGAGCGCTTTGGCGTGGAGTTCGTCGAGAAGCGTCTGACCGAGTCCAACGTCCGGTCGGTGCTGGATAACCGGCTGGGGCAGGGCGACTTCCTGCTCAATCTCTCGGTCGAGGTCGCCTCGACGGCGCTGATCGAGCTTTGCCAGAAGAAGGGCGTGCTCTACCTCGACACCTGCATCGAGCCGTGGCCGGGTGGCTATTCCGATCCCAACCTGTCGGTCTCGCGCCGCTCGAACTATGCGCTCCGCGACACGATGCTGAAGCTCAAGTCGCGCTTCAAGGGCGGGTCGACGGCCGTGGTCGCCCATGGCGCCAACCCGGGCCTGGTGTCGCACTTCGCCAAGCAGGCGCTGGTGAACATCGCCCGCGACACCGGCGTGAAGGCGGCCGTGCCGACCACGCGCGAGGGCTGGGGCAAGCTCGCCCAGCGCCTTGGCGTCAAGGTGATCCATGTCGCCGAGCGCGACACGCAGGTCTCGCCCAAGCCCAAGGAAGTGGGTGAGTTCGTCAACACCTGGTCGATCGACGGTTTCGTCTCCGAGGGCGGCCAGCCCGCGGAAATGGGCTGGGGCACGCACGAGAAGACGCTGCCGTCCGACGGCAAGCGCCACACCTTCGGCTGCGACGCGGCGATCTACCTGAACCGTCCGGGCCTGCTGACCCAGGTGCGGACCTGGACGCCGATCGAGGGGCCGTTCCACGGCTACATCATCACGCACAACGAATCGATCTCGATCGCCGATTACCTGACCGTGCATGACGGCAAGAAGGCCGTCTATCGCCCGACCGTGCACTACGCCTATCACCCGTGCGACCAGGCGATCATGTCGATGCACGAACTGGCGGGTAAGAACCTGAAGCAGCAGAAGCGCCAGCGCCTGATCGTCGACGAGGTGACCTCGGGCCGCGACGAGCTCGGCGTGCTGCTGATGGGCCACAAGAAGGGCGCCTACTGGTACGGCTCGCAGATCGACATCCACGAGGCGCGCAAGCTCGCGCCCTACAACAACGCGACCTCGATCCAGGTCGTGGCGCCCGTGCTCTCGGGCATCATCTGGGCGCTCGAGAATCCGAACGAGGGCCTCGTCGAGGCCGACGAGATGGACTTCCAGCGCAACCTCGAGATCTGCATGCCCTATCTCGGCCCGGTCGTCGGCAAGTACAGCGACTGGACCCCGCTGCAGGGCCGCGGCGAACTCTTCCCCGAGGATCTCGACAAGTCCGACCCCTGGCAGTTCAAGAACTTCCGGGTGGTGTGATAGGCAGTTAAATTCTACAGGTGAATTTATCCTGAGTGGAGCGGTGCCTAGGTCTTGCCTGGTTCGCTACGTATGCCTGCGCATCGCTCGGAAGTCTAAAGTATCTATGGCTAATGTTTGATCTTTAGTCACATGGCGCAGGTTCAGGCATAGAGATTGCGAGGCCGAATCTGAGATCCGCGCCCGTTCGTTTGAGAGCGCAAGATCGACCGAGTGGTAGCCGACACGGAGATGACGAAGGCGGTGTTGGGGACCATGCGCTGAAGTATAGGCCTCATGGCAGTAACTGACTTGGCGCTATGGGGCCACTGTCTGAGCCCTAGCGTGCGCAATCTGCGCCATACCAACTAGGAGGCAGCGGCGCACTGCCACCAGACCGCATGCGCCAGCGCAGTCATCCGCCGTTTCTCACATGGACTAGAATTGTAACGCGTGAGGAGGTCGTCGAGGTCTCCTGCCGCGCGAACCCCTGAAACACGCATCAAGTACCGAAGCTCTCGCTGCTTTTGACGGTCGATGGGTTCGCCCAAGGTGAGCGCCGATACCTTGAGCGTCAGAAGGTAGTCCCATTCCGGCACGAACACGCGCAGCCGCTGCAATGGCGCCGCCGGCACCCGCAGCATCAGAAGGTGGTGGGACGGTGGTTCCACCCGGCGATTGAGATGCTTTCGTATGCGATCCGTCATCCAGTTCGACGGCCAACCATGCTTGCCGGCCATTTGCACGACCGCCTGGTCGACTTGCAACTGTCCTTCCACCGCCACCGCATCGATTGTCGTCACCGTGGTGTAAAGCTTCGTCGCCAACAGCAGACAGGCAGGGCCGTACAGCGCCAAATCCACGGTCGTTTCGCGGACACCCACCAACCCCGCCAACTCGCTCAGGGTCTCGACGAGAGTCTCGCGAGAAAAGCTCGGCGCCTTGATCATTGTCTTCTCCCCTTGCGCAAGCCCTCTCACGGCGCCGGTTGCAGCGAGGCGAGTGCCACTTCGAAGCTGTCGGCAAACCGCAGGGAAGGCTGACTGCCGTCGAAGCCCATGGAAGTCAGCACGGTGCGCAACGACGGTTGAACCCCCGCGGCGATGACCATGGTGCCGTGCGCCTTACATCGTTTGACGAAATCCCCAAGCGCGGCCACGCCAGTCGCGTCGATCATTGGGACCTCGCGCATGCGAAGAATGAACACCCGCGGCGGCGTTCCGATGCTATCGAGCACATCGGCCAGACGCCCGGCCGAGCCAAAGAACAGCGGTCCGCGCAATTGAAACACTTCGACGCCCTTCGGAAGAGCGGCCCGTTGCGTGTAGCCCGTGCGGGGACGGGTGAAGTCGTCAACGTCTTCTTCGATGATCTGGATACCCTGCTGGATCGAAACGACTTCGGCCATGCGGTGCATGAACAGGATCGCGGCGAGGACGACTCCGACCTCGATGGCAACCGTCAGATCAACCAGCACGGTCAGTCCGAAGGTGAGGATCAGGACCGCGCGGTCACCCAGCGGGGCGCGCATCAGGTGGCGGAACTTGTGCACCTCGCTCATGTTCCAGGCCACGATCACCAGCACCGCGCCCAGACTGGCCAGCGGCACAAACACGGCGAGCGGCGCCAGCACAAGCATGAACATGAGCACGAAAACGGCGTGCAGCATGCCTGCGACGGGGGAGCGCGCCCCTGACTTGATATTGGTTGCCGTCCGCGCAATCGCACCGGTCGCCGGCATTCCCCCGAACAGCGCCGATGCGACGTTTGCGACACCCTGCGCGACCAGCTCGCAGTTCGATCGATGCCGCCTGCCCGTCATGCCATCGGCGACGACCGCGGATAGCAGGCTTTCGACACCAGCGAGGAAGGCAATCGTAAATGCCGAGGGTGCCAACTCGGCCAGTCTTGCAAGCGTGATCGACGGCATGACCGGAGATGGCAGCGTATCGGGAATGCCGCCGAACTTCGACCCGATGGTCTCGACCGGCAAGTGAAGCAGATAAACGGCTATCGACGCACCAACGACGGCGATCAGGAACCCGGGAAGCCTGGGAGCGAAGCGTCTCAAGCCGATGATGACCGCCAAGGCAACGCCCGCCACGACGACGGCGGAGAGGTTCAGCGTATCGCGCGCAGACCAGAACGACTCCCACTTCTCTATGAACTCTGCGGGAACTTTCTCCATGGAAAGGCCCAGCAGATCCTTCACCTGGCTGGAGAAGATGATCACCGCGATGCCGGCGGTGAAGCCCGTGACGACCGGTTCGGGGATGTACTTGATCCAGGTTCCCAGCCGGGCGAAGCCGCCGACCATCAGAATCAATCCGGCCATCAACGTCGCCAGAACGAGCCCATCGTAGCCGTGTTGCTGGATGACATTGAAGACGACCACGACGAAAGCTCCGGTCGGCCCTCCGATCTGGAGGCGACTGCCGCCTAGCGCCGAGATCAGAAACCCCGCGATCACGGCCGTCAGCAGTCCCTTGTCCGGAGTCGTCCCGGATGCAATGGCGAGCGCCATGGCGAGCGGCAACGCTACGATGGCAACAGTAAGGCCCGCGATCGCATCGCTGCGCAGATCGGCGACCCCGTATCCCTCACGCAATACTGTGATCAGCTTTGGAACAAACAGATGCCATATCGGTGCGCGGGCTCGGTGAGTACCCTCAGACATTGTGAGGTCTCCCGTTTCCCCGTCCGTCTAAGGTCGTCTCCTTTGGAAGTCCCTTCGCGGCAGTGTCTCGGGCCTTATAGGTTGTTGCATCCGAAACCTTCAACCGAACGCCGCGTCCACCCATCGCACTCGTGGCAGCGTCGTTGATTAGTTCGATCCCGAGCCGTTCGAGCGCATCGATGACTTTGACCAGGCTTTCGACGACGCCACGGACGAGGTTGTCGCTCGCCTCCATGCGCTGGATGGTTTGAACCGAAACCCCCGCTGCTTCGGCCAAGGTCTTCTGGTCCATGCCGATCAGCGCCCGGGCGGCGCGCAACTGGCCCGCAGAGATCATAACGGCTCCATTTCGCTGAAAACATTGTGCATCTTGTATTATGATTATTCATATATAAAACATTAATAAGCAAATTTTATATATTGATTATGGCATTGGATTATCGCATCCTAAGGGGCTTGTATGGGGTCTCTGCTGGTTCGATCTCGGAGAAGACAAGGCGGGCGACGCCTTCCGGTTGGTCCGGGATCACCCTCCGCTACCGGTCATGCGCAATTCCCACGCGGGACAACATTGACGGTGGGAACGAGACCAACGCCGCAGCGGCATTTCCGAAATGGCAGTTCAGGCCGCAAAGCCGTCAAAGAGCCTCTCATGATTGCGATCGCAAAGTTCGAAAGTGAATTCGGGGACATCGAAATTCTGGAATACGGTCGTGCCCCCGGTAGTGGTGTAGCAGGTCGGAGCAAGGCCGCGAGCGAGCGCGCTCTCCGATAGCGCCGTAGCGAGGGAGCGGGCTTGCGGCGGTCACCGGCGATTTCTCGGTTAGGGTC
>JABMNB010000438.1 GCA_013205335.1 Rhodospirillales bacterium | reverse complement strand
TCCAGCTGCTTTTCATCTCGATCCCTGAAAAGCCGGGCGGGTTCGCATTCGACCAGAAGGTGCGGTCCGTCGTAACGGAATCCAACACGCTGGTATCACCGGAAATATTGGCGCGGGCACCGGTCGGCGAGGCGCGGACCGTGCGGCGTTGCTTCGATCCTCCGCCGGGATGGCGTTTCGACAAGAGCAAGAGGCGTGTCGTCATCGTCGAGCGCCTGGGCTGGATCGACGATATTCCCGACGAGACGATGAACAGCGGATCGGTCGCTTTCGTGCGCGAAGACCGTCCCAGCCAGATCTGCGTCGCCGTTGTCGCCAAGGCGGCCACGAAGGCGGCGCGCACCGCCACGATCGGCCGCTTCGAAGCGACGCTTGTACGAGACGTTGCCACGGATCGCGTCGTGCAGAGCGGCGTCCGTACCCTGGACTGGAACGAGCCGGTGCGTGTGCCCTTCGAGCCGGGGATGATCGAGTGGAAGCTCTACCTCCGGCTGTTCGACGAGATCGATCGCGAGTTCGAAGGCCGCGCCGACGGCGCCGCCGTTCCCTCCGGCTTCACGTTCCTGCACATTGCGCCCGACGGGGACAACAAGCTGACGCTTCGGGCCGACACCGAGGCGTTTCGTTAACGGCCTCGAGCCTCGAGGCGCAGGCGTCTCTTGCCAGTCCCGTCAAGGAGATCGAGCGTCGTGCCGGAGATCTGCGCGGTCCTGATCTCTTCCAGTGCGGCGACGAAACGTTTCTCGATCGCCGTTTCCGCCGGTGGGCAGGCCATCATCGTCATCGGTCCCGGCGTGAAGCGGAGCCCGGCCGGGTCGAGGACATAGTCGCCGCCCAGCGTGTTGCAGCCCGTCGAGGCGGTGAACCTGTCGAGATCGTCGAGGCGCATCAGCGGCCGCCGGCGCCAGTCGTCGAAGGTGAGACGATCGCCGTCGAGCTCGACCAGACGCCACTCGGTGTCGCGCAGCGCCGATCCGCGCGACGCCAGCGTCGGGCAGGCGCCGTCGCGTTTCAGACTGATGAAGCGATCCACCGCGATTGAGTTGTTGTCGTCAAAGCGGCCGACGATCTCGACATAGAGATTGGCTTCGCGCGAGGGCGTGGCCTCGACCCACGCTCTCTCGAGGTCGGATTCGGCGCCGCCGGGCGCTACGCCATAGGTGCGGCCGACCAGGCAGGGGGCAAACAGACCGCCGTCCTGTGCGTCGCGATACATGCCGGAGAGCCGGAACCGGCCGTCGATCGGATCGGACTTGTCGGAATGAAGAAGCTCGCTGCCATTGTCGGCGATCAGCTTGGTGACGCCGATTTCCCTGAACGACCGTCGACTGCCAGCGCCGCCGCGCAGCACCAGTCTCCCGCCGCCCTCGACCTCCTGCGCCCACTCGCCGAGATCGAACAGGGGCTCGGCTGAGCCGTCGCGCTTCTCGCGGAGCCGGAAGGTGCCGTCGGGAAACAGGGTGACGGTGAGGCCGCCGCCTTCGTAGGTGCGTGGCGGCGTGCCCGGCCGACCGGCGGCGTGGCAGCGCATCGAGCGTCCGGCAGCGGTGAGCGTCACCTCGCGGCCACGGCCGCGCAGCTCGTAGTAGGAATCGGAATAGGCAAACCCGGATCCCGAGGTCTGGCGCAACAGCTCAATGGCGGGCTGGCCGGGCATGCGCAGGGTCGCGAGCTCGCCGTCGGTCGAGAAGGAAGATGCGAAGTCGGTGCCCCCCGGACAGGAGTACATGACGTCGCCTTGCGGCGTCGGCATCGGCGCGGGCGTCGGCAGCTGATTCGGCGGGGAGACCTGTGCGGCGACCGGAACAGCGACGAGCAGGAGCAGGAACAGCAGCGTTTGCTTCATGGCGTCGAGTCCGGGATG
The DNA here is from genome assembly GCA_013205335.1 of Rhodospirillales bacterium. Lineage (GTDB taxonomy): Bacteria > Pseudomonadota > Alphaproteobacteria > Reyranellales > Reyranellaceae > Reyranella. The sequence continues at coordinate 4,671 of JABMNB010000438.1, read as the reverse complement.
CGGCCGTCGGCGGACAGCAACACGGCGACCGGCCGGGTCGTCTCGAATTGCGCGAGCACGATCAGCGCGACCACCATTATGGGCACGCAGAGAAACATGCCGACCACCCCCCAGATCGTGCCCCACACGATCAGGGAGACGATGACCACCAGCGGCGAGAGATTGAGCGAGCGCCCCATGATTGCCGGCTCGATGACGTTGGCCGTTACGACCTGGATCGAGCCGAACACCAGAAGCACGATCAGGAAGGGCGTGAGGTTGTCGAACTGGATCAGGGTCAGAAGTGCCGGCGCGATGATCGCCAGGATCGAGCCCACCGTGGGGATGTAATAGAAAAAGAACACCATGACGGCCCAGAAGCCGGCGAAGTCGACGCCGACCGAAGACATGACGACATAGGCCAGCGCCGAGGTGACCGTCGCGAGCGTGGTCTTGATGCGGATATAGATCCGGATTTCGCGGTCGATGCGGTCGAGGACGGCGAGCACGCGCGCCTCCTGGCCGTCGCCGTGGAAGATTGCGCCGAGCTTGCGCTTGAAGTGCGCCTGCTCGACGAACAGGAACAGCGTGTAGATCAGGATGAGCCCCGCGACGCTTACCACCGAGGCGGCGGCCGTGGCGACGCTTCCCAGCGTGTCTGCAAGGCTCATGCGCGCCACCAGCTCCGACAGGGTCGGTGCCTGCACGATGCCGATCAGCGGGGTGATCTGCTCGATGAGATGCGTGAGGCGGATCTCATAGGAGGGGGCCGCCGCCACGACGGCCTGCACGTTGTGCCCGATCGTGCGTCCGACCACCCAGAACAGCCCGCCGATCAACAGTACGGCAATGGCCAGCGCCAGCGGCTGCGGCAGGCGCAGCCGCCCGAACCGTGGCTGGTTGAAGAGGTCGGCCAGAGAGTCGACCATGTACCAGAGCACAATGCCCAGCACGAAAGGCAGCAGGAGCCCACGGCCGGCGACGAGCAGGAAGATCGTCGCAGCGATTACGATGGCCCACAGGGCGGCGCGTTGCAGCGTCATGGCGCCATTATAGGGGCTGTAGTTTGCAGTTGGGAGGCGATGTGAGCGGCGATGCGGAGGTCAGGCGCGACCGAGCATCGCGCGGCCCCGCTCGGTCAGCTCGACACGACGCTCGCCGGCCTCGCCGCCACATTGACGCACCAGCCCTTCCGCGCGTGCATCCTCCCACACCGGGAAACGCGGGCAGGAACTTTGCCAGGCGTCGAGCACATCTTCACGGCGGCGCGGCCGGGCCGCCACCCAATCGAGGAACTGGATCATGATCAGGTCCGGGCTTGCGGACATGAAAGCTACTGAAAGCCGCAGGCGTGAGCCGTGGCGCCCACAGTCGCCCAGCGCTGGTTCTCGCGGAAACAGCCGTTGCTCCAGATCCCGCTGAAGACCTGGCCATCGGGACCGCCGGACTTGGTGCCCCAGCCATTGGCCTGGTCGTTCACCCATTCGCCCTCGTAGCGTGACCCGTTTGCCCACACGCGGACGCCGCGGCCCTGCATCTTGCCGTTGACGAACTCTCCCTCGTAGCGGCCACCGTCGGCGAAAAACATCGTGCCGCGGCCGGTCCGCTGATTGTCGCGAAAATCGCCTATGTAGCGGTTGCCGTTGGTCCACACGTACATGCCATGCCCCTGCGGCCGGCCCTCCCGGAACTCGGCAGTCAGGCGGGCGCCGCTGGGGAATACGTAGGTCCCCTTGCCGTCGCGTTCTCCAGCCTTGAACTCGCCCTCGTAGCGGGCCTTGTTGGCATAGGTAAGCTTGCCCTGGCCCTCGTACAGACCATCCTTCATTTCGCCTTCGTATCGATCCGTGGGAGCACCGTTCTTCGTCCACTGCAGAATACCCTTGCCCTGCGCCAGGTCGTACTCGCAGGCGCCGGACCAGCTGATGCCGACATTGGGTTCTGCGTTCATCATGACCACGCCACAGCCGGTCTTGGGGTCCTTTACCTCGTCACTGGCCGCGGGAGGCTGGCCGGGCGTCGGCATGGGGGGCAGCTGACGCGGCGTCGGGGCGGTGCCCAGTTCGGGCACCGGCCGGGAGGTCTGGGCTGCAGCAGGCAGGGCGACCGATGCGGCGAGAATCAGGCAACAGAGGGGAAAATACGAGGGGCTCATGCGGCAGTGAGTCTAGCACTGACCATTGGCATCGTCTTTCCTGTCGTCTTCCTTGCCCCGTTTCCGGTCATCCGCGCCGCCGTGCAGCTTCTTGTCCTCGGCCAGCCCCAGCCTCTGCTCGAACGTGTGGAGCAGGCCCATGACGACCAAAATCAAGAAAGCGCCCAGCCCGGCGATCTGCCAAAGGCCGAAGCCCGGATGAGAGGCCCACCGCACTGGCCAGCCGCATGCCGGCGCCCGTGGTGACTCGCGTGTGAAGAGGATCGAACCCGCTGCCAGGAAGGCGACCCGTGCCGTCACCGCCTCGACGGCATGGAGCGGGTCGCTGGCAGTCTGCGTGCCGGTGAAGGCCGCAGAGTGGGAAATCTCCACCGCGAGTATTCCGAACTTCGCCGCAGCGACGCAGATCAAGATGTGAGTGCGCAGCCCTGCCGGTCTCGCCCGCCATTCACGCTCGAAACCTGTGAGCGCGCCGCGCAGCGCGGCGAACAAAAGCCGCGCGGCGATGACGGGAAAGGGGAGGAACGTCGGATGGGCGAACTCGTCCGCGAGAGCCCCCATCGATTACGAGGCGTACTTGAACTCGGGAAGTGCCTTGAGAGAGTCCTTGGTGGCGCCCGGGAGCATGATCTTCTTGCCGTCGGTCCGCATCTGCTCATAGGGCAGAGCGATCAGCCTGTCCCCGACACCGAGGAAGCCGCCTACCGAAAGCACGACGAACGGCGCCTTGCCGTCGGGACCAATGATGATTTCATCGACCTTGCCCACCGTGTCGCCCGCCTCGTTGACGACCGAGGAACCGATGATCTTGCTCGCGCGGTAGCCGGTCGAGATCTTGATGACGTCGACCTTGATGAGCTGGACGGTCTGCGGGGTGCCTTGGGCGAGTACGAGGGCCGGGGCAGTGAGGGTGATGGCAGCAGCGATCGCGGCCGAGACGAGAAGGGGGTGCATCGGGAGAAACTCCGTTGAGGGGAAGAGATTCCCCAACGGGCTGCTTTCGATGACGTTCCCTCGTGCGATGACCTAAGGCGGGATGTGGTGCAGCGTCTGGTGAGGCGCCGATAGCGATCGCCGCCACAGCGTAGCGGCACGGCCGGCCAGGTACCCCGCACAGGCTGCAACCGCGCTCGTCGCGCCGATCTCGAGCGCTGGATTCGGCACGCCGGCCAGCGCCGCGCCGAAGGCCACGGCGATGCATAACGCAGACAGGCACGCTGCCCACAGCCCGTCGCGGCCCTTGGGCAGGCGCAGGCGGGAGTACATTCGGTCGACTTGCATCGTGAGGAAGAAGCCGCGCGCCGCCCCCAGGGCCATGCCGACGACCAGCCCGGCCGCCCACAGGCGCGGCTCGCGGGTCTCGGGCGCTTCCATCGCTATCAGTAGCATGGCTGTCGTCAGTGCCAATGGTACCGGGGTGAACAGCCGGCCGGGTGGCAACGAGCGCCCGCGCGCCTCGCGCAGCAGCACGAAGATGGCGGCGCCGGCGGTGCAAGCCACGATCAGATGAAGGATGTTGAGCTTGAGCAAGGTATATTACATACGCGATCCGGGTTAACGGGTCGCGACACGGATGAGTTTATTTTGCGACCGAGCTGCAGATTGTGTGAATGGGCGCGATCAGGAGCTCCAGGGCTAAAAATTGTGCGCGCAGCCGTCTTGGTGTCTGGTGCTGACTTGGGCGTCTGGCGCCGACCCGAATGAACAGACGCAGCCGATACTCGGACCCGCAGTTATTCGCGTGGAGCGTGAAGGTCTGTGGGCTGACGCATAGCGGAGCGGTCCCCGTCCTTTCGCGCCCGGTCGACTTGCCCCGCGCATGGACCAGATAGAAGTTCGTTCTGCGGTGGCCAAGTCCGTAGAGAGTTGCAGGCTTGGGGGGGGGCTTGTCCGGTCTTCGGAGTTTTCGATGCGGCTGTCGTGGTCGCTCACGCCTGTATCGAGGTTCTGCGACGTCGGTTTCGCGATTGGCGGTCTTGTGTGCTCGGATTGAGACTTGGGGCGCCGTTGTGCTGCCGCACTACGCTACCCACATGCTCAATGCATGAATTATTGAAACGAACTCATCCGACTTCCGGTTCCCGGGTGCCTTCTCTGCGGCATCGCGCGGAGGGGGAAATCAGGTTCCCAAGGAGCCGCCACCCAATCTCGTTCAAGTCGAGGAATTTCATATAAATATGTGATTTTATGTATGTTTTAGATAGTCCTTGGACAAAACCTATAGGCCGCATTCTCCCGACTGTGGCTGAGGTGCCACAGTCGGGGCAACAATGAGTTGGCGCTGCCTTACTTTGTGGCGTCGCCGGGGGCAGGTCGGGTACATTGCGCTTGCTGTTGCGATGAATTTTTGCCCCGTCCTGTTTGGCGATGGGGCTGTGCAAGTAAGGGAGATATCTGATGAAGAAGGCTCTTCTGGCGGCCGCCGCCATTGTAGCGCTGCCGGTAGCTGCGCAGGCGCAGGCCCCGCAGCCGGGTCTGTACATTGGTGCCGAAGGCGGCATCAACTGGCTGACGAACTTCACGGCGAACACGAACAT
>JABMNB010000437.1 GCA_013205335.1 Rhodospirillales bacterium | reverse complement strand
GGATGTGCGCGAAGCCGCCGCAAAGCTGCCCGACCTGCCCACCAACGCCCCCGCCGAACTCGCCCCCGACGAGCCGCTGGAAGAAATCGAAACCGAGGAGGGAGAACTATGAATGACGAGTTAGCCAAGAAGCTTTGGGAGTATCTTGATAAACGGCGAGGAATCACCCCTCTCTCCGATTCCTTGTATGGCTGGCTCGAACAAGCCGGCGATGTCACCCTTCGCCGCGAACGATTGAATGTGTGGCTCGCCTCGGTGGGTTCAGCTCGTTTCAGTGAAGCGGGCGAGTTTCTCTCCACTGCTGAGGTCGCCAGCTTTATGGCAAAGTTGGGTTCGGTGGGAGGAGGCACCTCAGTCCTTGATCCCGCCTGTGGCGTCGGCTTGCTGCTTTCGCTGGCGGCGGAAGGGCTGGGTGCTTCTGTCATTCATGGAATCGAGTTGAATGCACAGGTGGCTGGAATGGCCGAGCTGCTGCTCTCCGCACCTGCGAAGATTTTCAATGGAAATACCTTGAACGGAACTTTTCCGTTGGAACGCGAATACGATCTCATCATCTCGGAACCACCTTTTGGTCACCGCTTGAAACCCCCGTATTCGCCATCCAAAGGTGGCGAGATACTAACGGAAACAGGTGACGCGCTTCTTTGCTGGGCCGCGTCGAAGCTTTCCAACCGAGGGAGGGTCGTGTTTCTGGTATCGGCTTCGTGCCTGACCGCCCGAGGGGACCGAATGTGGAAAAGCCTTTCGGCGGAGGGAGTCCATGTCAGAGCACTGATTCATGTCCCCTCGGGCCATCTCAAAGCCACTGCCATCGAGTCTTACATAGCGGTCGTGGATCGGACATTCAGGGAGAAGGTTTTTTCAGCTCAGTTTGGAATCGATGTCGACCTGCAACGCCAGATCACCGCGAACTTCGAGGCTCATCGAGCGGGGAAGAGACCTGCTCAAGGGCGGTTGGTTGAGTTTTCGACGTTTCAAGGGTTCAAGTCTCTGGAGGCCACTGAGCGGCTACAGGAAATGGCTAAGCGGAAAGGTCTTCAAGCTGTCCCGATGCAGAGCCTGATTAAGGCTCACGAGGTTCTGAAAGGCTCTGAAGTATCGGTCGTGGATGCAGCGAATGACCTCTATCTGCCACTGACAGGACGCTGTGAAGCCGTTCTTCATCCTGGGGCTTTAACGGCGAAGTCTGGTAAGGTGGCACGCTTGGTCATCAATGGAGAACTGGCGGATGCGCGATTTGTTGCCGCGACGCTGAATAGCGAGATCGGCCAGCTCTTCATCGAATCGATAAGCCTCCCGTCGGCGATACTGAAACAAATCAGCATGGAGTTGTTGCTTCAAGGCACCTTCTATCTGCCGAGTGTTCAGGTGCAGAGTCAAGTGTTGAAGGCGATGTCCAGCGTTTATGCGCTACGCGCCGCACTGGATGAGATCGAGTCAAGCGTGTGGGCGCATCCCAGTCAGGTGGAGAAGCAAATCCAGCAACTCCGTCGCGTGAACCACAAAGACACCCTGGAAAATTGGCTGGAGGGATTGCCCTTTCCGCTGGCCTCAATCCTTTGGCGTTACCGGGCATCCAATGGCTCGACCAAGGACAAGAATGAAATCCTTCTCCATTTCTTCGAGGCTGTTGCCTTGTTCTGGGCCACAATCTACCTCAGCGCAGCGAAGTCTGACCGCGAATTCTGGGCGGACAATGTGACTTCACTTGACGAGATCCTGAAGCGCGGGAAGCTTTCGTTTGATCGTGCCACATTTGGGTTGTGGAAATGCGTGGTCGAATTCCTGAGCACGAAGTTTCGCAAATTGCTCAATGATGATGCGGACCGCTGCACGGCTATGTTCCGAACGAACGCCCGTGATGTGCTGGAGATGCTCTTTGATAGCCGACTGGTAACCGTCCTGCAAACCGCCAACAGCGTCCGCAACAATCATGCGCATGGCGGTGTGGCCAGTGTTCGGGACAACGAGATGGCTCACACTGAATTGGAGGATCTCATTCAAACTTGCCGAAGTGTGATGGGAATGACTTGGGAAAGGTATGAGCTTGTTCAGCCCGGCGAGTGCCGCTTCGTCGGTGGCCAGTTTGGCTACAAGGTGCGCCGTGTTATGGGCACCCGAACCCCATTCACTACCGTGGAACGCAAAACCATCGAAGGCATGGAAGATGGAGTGCTTCACCTGCTCGATCCAGACGGTGAACGCGCACTCAAGCTCCTCGCGTTTATTCGTGTTATGCCCTCTCCAAAGACGGAAGAAAACGCCTGCTACTTCTACAACCGCAGGCAAGCTTCTAAACAGAAGTTCGTCTCCTACCACTGCGAGGCTGACTCTGAGATAGAAGAGTTTTACCCGGATACGCTGGCCGCTCTCGAAGGAATGCGTCCGTTCGGAACGCAGAGCCCCGTATCTGAAAGCCAAGACAACTGAGCCATGAAAACCGACACCAGCGAAAAAGGACTTGAAACCCTGATCATGCGCCACATGACCGGCGTCGATGGCTTGCCCAGCGGCACGCCATTTGGTGTGGGCGAGGCGGCGCCCGCTTACGGTGGCACGGGTTGGTTTGCCGGTAACTCCGCCGCCTATGACCGCGAATTTGCCGTCGATAACGAGCAGCTCTTTACCTTTCTGCGCACCACCCAGCCCGATGAATACGCCAAGCT
>JABMNB010000436.1 GCA_013205335.1 Rhodospirillales bacterium | reverse complement strand
CGGTGAAGGTCGTCCGGGCGATTCCGGTTCTTGGGACCCAACTTGCGCGCATACCGTCCCTTCTTGACCAGAAGGCGATTGGCGGACGGGGGGCGTCGACCTTCTTGCTGCTTCTCATAGCGGTGGTCGTCGTCGCCGTCGCGGCCGAGGCAACCCTCCGCCGCCTGCTTCATCGGGTGAGGGCGATGCTGGCGGCGAATGCCGGGCCCGAGAATGGTGTGCGCTCAATCGCTTACCTCGTGGGCCTCGCCATCCTGGATGGGCTGGGCGTGCTTGTCGTCTGGCTGATCTGCAATGCAGCCACGGGAGCCTGGTTCACCGGCACCACCGGACAGGACAGGCTGGCTGCCGCCGTCCTGGCGGGCATTTTCGCCTGGCGTCTCTATGTCCTGCTGTTCCGTGTCGTCCTGCAACCTGAACTGCCGGCCGCGCGCCTCTGCGGCACCGACACTCAAGAGTCGAAGACCATGTACCTGCGGATCTCCGTGGTGATGCTGGTGATCGTCCTCATGCGCGTCCTCGGCCAGGTCCTGATGGCCATTAAAACACCGCCAGAAGCCATCGCGACCTTCCAGGTATTCGGCGGCCTGCTCTACCTGGCTGTGTTCCTGTGGTTGGCGTACCGGTCGCGCGTCGCGGCGCAGCAGTGGTTCGGCGGCCTGGGAGAACTCGCGCCGCTGATCGGCGGCCTGGGCCGCAGGTGGATTCCGATCGCTCCCTTGTTCTTCATCGCACTGGGCGTGACGCTGATCTACGGCGCTGTATCTGGATCCATGCATGTCGGCGCGGCGATGGTTCTGACGCTGAACCTCGTTATCGGTGTGCTGTTGTTCGAGACGCTGATGCAGGTCGTCGTCCGCCGCCTCGATTCACAGCTTGCCGGCCTTACGCCGGCCAGCTCGTCGCCCAAGCTGCCGGACGTCGTGGCCCGCTGCATCCGCGTTGCGGTGCTGATCGGCGTTGCCGTGCTGATTGCCGAGAGCTGGGCCGTGCAGGTACTCAACCTCGTGAGCGAGAACGAATGGCAGCAGCTCACGAGCTCCTCGCGCACCGCCGGTGCCACGCTGTTCGTGGCATTCGTCGCCTGGGAAATCTTCAAGTACATGACCGACCCCTACATGGCGCCGAAGACCAAGGACGCCGCCCAGGCGATTACCGACGGCGATGCGAACGGGCCGCCGGCCTCGCGGCTCAGCACCATGATGCCGTTGATGCGGCGCGCCGCGGCCGTTCTGATCATTCTCATCGCGGTGATGGTCGCGTTGCAGGATTTCGGCGTCAACATCACGCCCTTGATCGCCGGCGCGTCGGTCTTCGGTATCGCCATCTCGTTCGGCAGCCAGACGCTGGTCAAGGACATCGTGTCGGGCCTGTTCTATCTCTCGGACGATGCTTTCCGGGTTGGCGAATACATCGACTGCGGCAAGGCCAAGGGCACGGTCGAGGGTTTCACCCTGCGCTCGATCAAGCTGCGCCACCAGAACGGCCAGGTGCACACGATCCCGTTCGGTCAGCTCGGCCAGATCACGAACTTCAGCCGCGACTGGATCACGGTGAAGTTCAACCTGCGCTTTGCCCGCGACACCGACATCGAGAAGCTGCGCAAGGCCTCGAAGAAGATCGGCTCCGATATCATGGAGATGCCGGCCCTCGCCGACCAGATCCTGGCCCCGTTCAAGATGCAGGGTGTCGCCGACATCACCGGCAATGCCATCCTGGTGCGCTTCAAGTTCACGGCCAGGCCGGGCAATCCGGCGGCGATCCAGCGTGAGGCGATCAAGCGCATGTTCAGCACCTTCCCGGCGCTCGGCTTCGAGTTCGCGACGGACGGCGCCAACGTCGTGGTACACACTGGCACAGGCTCGAGCGAGCCGGGAGCGGAGGGGCAGCCGCTGCCCCCGGCCCCCGCGCCGGCGCCGACGCCGGCGCCGACGCAGGCGCCCACGCCCACGACCATTCCCGCTGCGGCTGCCAGCTGACGTGGGGCCGACTGATCCGGCGCCGCTCCTGACATCCTGAGGTCGCCACCGCCATATGAGAGAGGGCGGTGGCGCAGCGTCCCGCGAAGCCGTTCGCCCAGGAGTCATGTCCACGCGCGCCACGGTCACGTCGTGACGTTCACGCGTCCGTTCACGCTCTCTTCGTTGGCAGGCATCCAGCCCGCCGGCACTATCGCCTCGAGACCGAGGAGGAAGCCCTCGAGGGGCTGAGCTTTGGCGGCTATTTGCGTACGGCCACGATGCCCCCTCTCCCGGCTCACCCGTGGCCCGGCCGGACCCGTCAGGTCGTCGCTGTAGACCCCGGCGAACTGTCCGCTGTTCTGGCCGCCGTCGAGGTCGAGACTTCTTCGAGACTGTAACCGCACACCGGTTGCAACGCTCCGCGCGATAGGGCAAATGCCCCTTCCCGACATGCCGAAGAGGACTCTTTATGGCGATCGAAGAAGCGCAATCCCAACCCGTCCGCGACGCCCGTCGTTTGAGGCCGATCCCCCGGTTCATCTTCGCGTCGCGGTGGCTGCAGCTTCCACTCTATCTCGGTCTGATCGTCGCGCAGGTCGTCTACGTTTTCCTGTTCCTCAAGGAACTGCTGCATCTCGTGATCACGAGCCCCAGCGTCACCGAGCAACAGGCCATGCTGATCGTGCTGGGCCTCATCGACGTGGTGATGATCTCCAACCTGCTGCTGATGGTTATCGTGGGTGGTTACGAGACCTTCATGTCGCGCATGGAGCTTGACCGCCATCCCGACCAGCCGGAATGGCTGAGCCACGTCAACGCGAGCGTTCTCAAGATCAAGCTGGCGATGGCGATCATCGGCATCTCGTCGATTCATCTGCTCCGGACCTTCATCGAGGCTGGCACACTCGGCAAGCCGGACTCCTCTTACACCGAAGCTGCCATCATGTGGCAGTCGATCATCCACGCCCTGTTCATCCTGTCGGCCATCGGCATCGCCATCGTCGATCGCATTACGCAGCAGTCGGTCAATCATCGTTAAGGCGCAGGAGCAAAGCGCTTCCAATGACCGGCAAAGTGCAGGCCCTAGCGGTCGGACCGTTCAGAGAGCCGACCGAATGTGCGAAACAATGCCTCCACCGCTGCTACCTGAACGGGTAGCCTCGGTGGAGGTGGCTGCTGCAATTCTGTAAATGGGAAGGTGGATGACGGAAACAGGGTCGATGCCGGCAAGCTGGAAAGAAGTTTGCTGAGATGCGCGATCTCGTCATCGGGCTGGGAGCCTTTGCCGCGGTGATCGTCGGCATGTTCTTTCTCGCTGCCGTCATGCAGCGCGGTCAGTACCAGCCCCCTTCGGAAGGCGGGTATCTTCCGGAGTGCGCGTTGGGCAAATCGGCGTCCGATCCGCGGGACTGCGATCCGAAGTAGGGGGCTGCATCGCCCGGCGCGTGGTCGAGCACCGCGACCTCCACGCCGCGTGACAGGCTGCGGATTCCGACAGGTTCTGCGGGGCTCCCCCCGCCGACATCACGTCGGCGGAAGAGCATTCGCGACTACTGCGCTGCGCCGCCTGCCCAGGGAGACATGATCTCGGTCATGCCGGTGAGTTCGCCGGTCTTGGGATCGCGCACGATGCAGGACGGGTTGGCGAAGCCCAGCGGCGAGACCGGATTGTCGACCTCGACCATCGGCAACCTGGCCGCGATCGCCTTCTTGACGTCGTCGGGCAGGTCGCGATTCACCCGGATCGGGCCGACGCCGGAAACGTCGACCCTCGGTTGATGGAAGGCTGCTTCCACGTCCATCCCACGGTCGATCATCATGAGCGCAAGCTGCGAGACGGCCGGCACGATGCGCCGGCCGCCCGAGGCGCCGATGCAGAACCACGGCTTGCCGTCCCTGGAGACGACGACCGGGCAGATGTTGCAAAGCGGCTTCTTGCCCGGGGCAATCGAGTTAGGGCGGTTGGGCTCGGGATCGAACCACAGCATGCCGTTGTTCATGGTGATGCCGGTTTTGGGAAGCATCACGCAGGAGCCGAACAGGCTCATCAGGGTCTGGGTCAGCGCCACCATGTTGCCTTCCGAGTCGGCGGCGCAGAAATGCGTGGTGCAGGTGTCGGTGGGCTTGTCGCCCAGCGTCTTCAGGCGCTCGTCGTAGGCTCTGTGCATGCCCTCGGCGATGGCAGCAAAGAAGTCGGCGTCGGGCGCTCCCTTGCCTTTGGTCGCGGCGCCCGCGAGTTCGATGGCGCGGCGCAGCGTCGGGCCGGCGGTGAGGCCGCCCGCCACGTTGATGGTAGCGCCGTCATGCTCGAAGGCGAGGGGCTCGACGATCCTGGCTTCGTAGCTCTTGAGATCGTCGAGCGAAATGGCGGAGCCGCCCGCCTGCAGGTCGGCGGCAATATCGCGCGCGAGGCTTCCTTCGTAGTATTCGCGCGGGCCGCCTTCGGCGAGGCGCCGCATCGTCTCGCCAAGATTGCCGAGCTTGATGTAGCGCTTGGTGCCGGCCCAGTCGTTGGTCGGCACGCGGCCATCGTCGCAGAGATAGCTGGCGTTCGAGGCGGGGAACTTGTGAAGATGCTTGGCGCCGTTGGCGATCATCACCTGCATGTACCAGTCGAGTTCCATGCCGCGCTGGGCGAGTTCGACGCCGGGCTGCAGCGCGTCCTTCCAACTGACCGTGCCGAAGCGATCCAGGGCCTTGGCGAGGCCCGCGACCATGCCGGGCACGGCGATCGAGTGGTAGCCGACCTCGTTCCTCTGCTCGAGGATGTCGGGCCACGCGAACGGGTTGGCGGGGCCGGGGCCTACGATCTTGTAAACCGACGGATCGAGTTTCCTGGCCGAAACGGGGCCGTAATCGACCGTCCAGGCGCGGCCTTCCTTGGCGCTCCAGATTGTCATGAAGCCGACGCCGCCGATGCCGCTCATCCAAGGTTCCAGGGCACCGATGGCCATCCCGGTCGCGACCGCAGCATCGATGGCGTTGCCGCCCTTGCGCAGGATCGAGGCGCCGACCTCGGCGGCCTTCACGTTCTGGGCGACGACGACGCCCTTGCCGCGAACCGCATGCTTTGTGAATTTCAGTTGCCGTGTCAGCGACTCGCTCATCAATGCTCCTCAAATGGTAAGGGACTGTAGCGGGGCCTCATTTGGCCACAAAGCCTGTTAAACTGCAGGGCGGACGGGCAGGAAGATCGTGGGCGTGGCTGAACTCAACCAGATCGATCTGCAGGCGCTCGCCCGGGGCGATAAGCGGACCTGGGATGCGTTCGTGGCCGCGGCCGCGCCGTTGATCAATGCCGTCGTGCGGCGGACCCTCAGCTCCTACCGGCTGGGCGAGGACGATGTCATGGACGCCGCCCATGACGTGTTCGTCCGCTTGTGCGCCCAGGATTTCAGGTTGTTGAGAACTTATGATCCGGCCCGTGCCGGGCTGCCGACGTGGCTGGCAGTCGTATCCCGGTCGTGTGCCATCGACCTATTGCGGCGGCGGCGGCAGGCCACCGAGCCGATCGACGATGTGCCGGAGGCGTTTCTCGGCGTCGAGGATCGCCACGTGGAGAAACTGAGGATTCCCGAGGGGCTCCTGACGGCACGGCAGATCCTGATCCTCAGGTACCTCTACAACGAGGAGCGGGATGTCATCGAAATTGCACAATTGCTGTCGGTGGATGCCCAGACCATTCGCAGTACCCATCACAAGGCACTACTGAGGCTGCGTGCCCATTTCCGCGAAGAAGATCCCGCTGGTGGGGGATGAATCGCGGCCTTTTGGCGTAGTATCGAGCAGGAGAGATCAATGGCCACCCAGAGGACCCCGAGGAGCGACAAGGAGCTGTGGCGAAGCCTCGCCAGCCAGTCCGTGGTCGCGCCTGCCGCGGTGAGCGATATGGACCTTGCCGCTTGGCTGGAAGGTCGCCTGTCCGAAGACGCTGCTGCGCCGGTCGAGGCTGCTGTCGCGGCGGACCCGACGCTGCGACGTGCGGCAATCGACCTTGCAGATGTTTTGGCCAAGCCCTTGCCGGCCGAGCCGCAGCGGATGGTGGTGCGCGCCCGCGCACTCGTCGGGTTTGAGACCGGGCGCAAGGTGACGTCGGGCGGCCTGTTCGGACGTTGGCTGTCGGGAAGGGGCCTCTTCGGCGGCCCGCGTCAGGCGTTCCAGAAGAGCATCATGGCGGTGGCGGCTCTGGTGATCGCCTCGGGCGGCTTCGTGGTCGGCGGCGGGCTGGGCGAGTCGCTCGCCCAGCGCGAGGGCTATTCCGTCGTTGAGACGGCGAGCACGGCGACGGGATCGAACGAGGTCACTGAGTTCTTTGCCGGCGACGGGATCTGACATGACCCCGCGCCTGCTTCAGGTCCTGCTCGGCCTTTCGCTGCTGCTGAATACCTTTGTACTGGTGGGTTTTGTTTATCGGAGCTGGATTGCCCCGCCGTTCGAGATGGACTGGCCGCCGCCGCCGCCGCGTGGTGCTCCGGGGCTGCCCGGCCAACCGGGACAGCCGGGCGGCCCGCGATTCAATCCCGTCGAGATGGTGGCGCACGATCTCGATCTCGACGCCGAACAGCGCAAGGTCATGCAGGGCCTGTTCGATCAGTACGCGAAAGCACGCCGCGACCGCCTCAAGGAGATTCAGCGTGTGCGGGAGCAGACGGCCGTGGAGATGCGTCGCACACCAATCGATATGGCCAGGATCGACGGACTCGTCGATCAGGTCAGTCTGTTGCGTGGCGAGCAGCAGAAGGAGACGCTGCGCACGTTGACCCAGCTTGAGCCGACCCTGCGGGCCGACCAGCGCGAACGTCTGCAGAGGCTCCTCGTCGACCGTGTCGCGCCGCCGCCGCCGCCTCCGCCTCCGTATCGTCCGCCGGCCGGAGCCCCACCGCGTCCGCCGCAATAGGAGGCCTGTCATGAGCACACGCCTTGGTCGTCGCAGTTTCGTGGGAGGCGCTGCGGCGCTGTCGGCCGGTCTCTCCACCGGTCTTTGGTCTGCCTCGCCCACACGCGCGGCGACGGCGATGGGGTTCGACGAGGCGCGGCACCTCCTGTCCCGCACCTCCTTCGGCGTGACGCCGGCCGAAATCCGTGCCCTCGAAACGATCGACTATTCGACGGCGGTCGACCGTCTCCTCACCAACGTACGTCGAGATGCAATGACGCCGGCACCGGAATGGATCGGCCTCGGGCCGGCCGAGGTGCAGCGTCTCCAGCAGGCGGCCGAAGCCGAGCGCAAGAAGGGCGTCGACGGCAGGAACCTCAGTATCGTCCGGCCGGTCCAGGAGCAGGGCCGCGAGCTCAAGAACTGGTGGGTCGAAGAGATGATGGCAACCGACCAGCCCCTGGTCGAGCG
>JABMNB010000435.1 GCA_013205335.1 Rhodospirillales bacterium | reverse complement strand
GTTCCGGCGCGGCGGCGATGTTTCGTTCGTCGTCGAGGAACTGAAGGCGGTGTTCGATCCGCGCGGCGGGCAGTGGATGGGCGGCCGCTACGTGCCGTCGCTGCTGGCCGCGATCGGCGGTGTGATCGAGCGCCACCTGGTCGAGATCGGCTTTCTGGCGCCCACCGAATCACCCCGGTTGATCGACGCGATCGAGGCGCGCATGCGCCTCGCCACGAACGGCCGGGACGGCTCTCCGGAGCCCGTAGCCGGCGGCGGGTCTGCCACCTCGATGGGACAGTGTCCGCAGTGTGGCTCCGCAGCCCTGACCCACCAGGAGGGCTGCGACGTGTGCCTGAACTGCGGCTACTCGCGCTGTGGCTAGTGACAGATGAAGGTTTGCATCGTTGGCGCCGGCGCGATCGGCGGGTTGATCGGGGCGCGGCTCGCCGCATATACCGGGGCCGACGTGAGCGCTCTGGCGCGCGGCGAGACGCTCGAGGCGTTGAACGCGAACGGCTGGCGGCTCAGGCAGGACGACAAGCTCATCACGGCCAAGGCTCGTGCGTCGTCGGTCGCGCGGGAACTCGGCCCGCAGGATCTCGTGGTCATTGCCGTCAAGGCGCCGGCCCTGGCGGCGATCGCGGCACAGATCGGCCCTCTGCTCAGGCCGGACACGATCGTGCTGCCCGCCATGAACGGCGTGCCTTGGTGGTTTTCGCAAGGGCTCAAGGGCTTGGGCGAGCAGCCGCTGGAGAGCGTCGATCCCGGCGGCGCCCTCTCAAGGGCGATCCCGCTCTCGCACGTGATCGGCTGTGTCGTGCATCTCAGCGCAGCCACCGTCGAGCCTGGCTTGGTCCAGCATCGCAGCGGCATGGAGCTGATCATCGGGGAGCCGGACGGCTCCGCCTCGGAACGCCTCGGGCGCGTGCATGCTTTGCTTACGACAGCGGGCTTCGACGTCACCTCGTCGGCCGCTATCCGTCATGACATCTGGTACAAGCTCTGGGGCAACATGACGATGAACCCGGTGTCGGCGATCACCGGCGCCACCGGCGATCGCGTGCTCGACGATCCGCTGGTGCGCGGCTTCTGTTCCGCCGCGATGCTTGAAGCCTCGGCCATCGGCGCCCGGATCGGATGCGTCATCGACCAGGACCCTGAAGCCCGCCACACCGTCACCCGCGAGCTCGGTGCCTTCAAGACGTCCATGCTGGTCGACGCCGAACGGGGCAGGCCGATCGAACTCGACGCCATCGTGACGGTCGTACACGAACTCGGCAGGCGCACCGGCGTGCCTACGCCGAACATCGATGCCCTGCTCGGGCTCACGCGACTTTTCGCGCGAACCCGAGGCTTGCTGGGGAACTGATCACCCCAGTTCGAGTTCGATCCCTGCCGACTTGCTGACGCCGGCCCACAGGGCGGCGAACTCGCCGACGAAGGCCGTGTACTCGGCCGGGGTCATCGGCTTGTCGCCGGGCAGCAGCACCACTTCCTTGAAGCGCTCCACCACCTCGGGCGCCTTGTAGGCCTTCTGCAGTTCGTCGTAGAGCCGAGCCACGATGTCGGGCGACATGCCCTTGGGACCGGAGACGCCCACCCAGGTCGAGGTCGTGAGCTTGGGGAAACCCTGCTCGGCGAAGGTCGGTGCATCCGGATACATGTCGAGGCGCTTGGCCGAGCTGACCGCCAGCAGTCGGACCTTGCCCGAATTGATGTGCGGCACGTTGGTCGTGATCGGGTCGAACATCGAGGGAATGACGCCGGCCAGCATGTCCTGCAGCGACGGCGCCGAGCCGCGATAGGGGACGTGCTTCAGCTTGATGCCGGCCAGGCTGCCCAGCAGCTCGCCCATCAGATGGGTGTTCGAGCCGATGCCCGAGCTGCCGAAGGCGATCACGTCAGGCTTGGCCTTGGCCGCGGCGATGTAGTCGGCCAGCGTCTTGTAGGGCGAATCGCCCGGCACGATCAGGACGTTGGGCGTGTGACCGATCAGGGTCACGTGGGTGAAGTCGGTCACCACGTTGTAGGGCAGTTTTGGATAGATGCCGGGCGCGATCCCCAGAGGCGAGGCATGTGAGATGACGAGCGTGTAACCGTCGGGAGCCGCCTTGGCGGCAAGGTCCGAACCGATCGTTCCGCCGGCGCCGGGCCGGTTCTCGACGATCACCTGCGTGCCGAGCCCGGCCGAGAGCTTGGGGGCCAGGATGCGCGAGATCGTGTCGGCGGTGCCGCCGGGCGGGAAGGTGGCGATCAGCTTGATCGGCTGCTTGGTCGGCCAGCCGGGGCTCGCCTTGACGGCCGGCGCGGCGAGCGCAGAGCCCAGGGTAGCGGCCGATGCGGCCAGGACGGTACGACGGGTCAGTTTCATGAAGCGCTCCGGTTTCCCCCCACGCCAATGGCTGGCGTGTTGTCCCGAAGCCTTGCAATCGATATGCCAGCGCCAATCGGCCCTTGATTTGCCATAAGAGAGTCCGCAAATCGGGCCGAGCAGGAGATTTTGTATGATCTGGCGGGTAGTTGTGGCGGCGGTTCTCGTGGGATGCGGTGCGATGGCTTCCGTGGCGCCGGCCGCCCTGGCGCAGGGACTTCCCAACTCGCGCAGCGAGCTGGCCTATTCTTTTGCCCCTCTGGTCAAGCGCGTCTCGCCGGCCGTGGTCAACATCTACACGACCACCACCGCCCGGGTGCAGCGCCGCCTGCCGTTCCCGTTTCCCGGGATGCCCCAGCAGGGCGGCGAGCGGGTACAGAACTCGCTGGGCTCCGGCGTGCTGGTGGGCGCGGACGGGCTGATCGTCACCAATGCCCATGTCGTGAAGGGCGCCGACGAGATCCGCGTGGTGCTGGCCGACCGCCGCGAATTCGAGGCGAAGCTCATCAGCCAGGACGAGCGCTATGACCTGGCGCTGCTGCGGATCGAGGGCGTCGAGGAGAAGTTCCCGTTCCTCGATCTGCGCGACTCCGATTCGATCGAGGTCGGCGACGTCGTGCTGGCGATCGGCAATCCGTTCGGCCTGAACCAGACCGTCACCAGCGGCATCGTCTCGGCCGTGGCGCGCAGCGCCGGCGGCATAAACGATTCGAATTTCTTCCTGCAGACCGACGCGGCCATCAATCCGGGCAATTCGGGCGGCGCGCTGGTTGCGCTCGACGGACGGCTGATCGGCATCAACACGGCGATCTACTCGCAGAGCGGCGGCTCGGTGGGCATCGGCTTCGCCACGCCCTCCAACATCGTCGAGCGCATGATCACGACCGGCACGACGGGTGGCCGCATCGTGCGGCCGTGGCTGGGCGTCAGCATGCAGCGCGTGACGCCCGATCTCGCTGCCGGCTTCGGCCTGTCGCGGCCGGCGGGCCTGGTCGTCAAGGATGTCTACTTGGGCGGACCGGGTGCGGACGCCGGCCTCAAGCGCAACGACGTGATCGTCGGCATTCGCGAGCAGGGCATCGACGACGAGGCCGGGTTGCGCTTCAGGCTGTCGACGCTCAACGTCGGTGCAGTCGTCCCGGTGAAGGTCATGCGCGGCGGCAAGGAAGTGATCGTGCAGCTGAAGCTTGCGGCGCCGCCCGAGGATCCGCCGCGCGAACTGTCGCAGCTCGAGGGCCGGCAGCCGTTGTCAGGCGCCTCGGTCGTCAACATGTCGCCGGCCGTCGCCGAGGAAATGGGCCTGGCGGAGTGGCGTCCCGGCATCGTCATCGTGGACGTGAAAGCCGGTGCCTATGCCGGCCGTTTCGTGCGTCCTGGCGACATGATCCTGGCGGTCAACGGCCAGGAGGTGAAAAGCGTTGCCGAGCTCAAGAAGCGCGTCGCCACCGGCATCAGCAGCATCAGCGTCGGCCGCGACGGCGTGGTGTTTCCCGTCCAGTTCCGCTGAGCCCGTGACAAGCTCGGGTCGTCGTGCCGGCTGAACTCTTCGCCTCGCTCGCCCCGACGCCGCTGGCCGAACGCCTGCGTCCCAAAACGCTGGGCGAGATCCTGGGGCAGGATCACCTGCTCGGTCCAGAGGGGCCGCTGGGCCGCATGCTGGAGGCCCGCAAGCTCGGGTCGCTGATCCTCTGGGGCCCGCCGGGCTGCGGCAAGACCACCATCGCCCGCCTGCTCGCCGAGGCCGTCGACCAGCATTTCGAACCTTTGTCGGCGGTCTTTTCCGGTGTGGCCGACCTGCGCCGCGTGTTCGAGGCGGCCCGCCAGCGCCGCAAGGACGGCAAGGGCACGTTGCTGTTCGTCGACGAGATCCATCGGTTCAATCGCGCCCAGCAGGACGGCTTCCTGCCCTATGTCGAGGACGGCACGGTGACGCTGATCGGCGCCACTACAGAGAACCCGTCATTCGAGCTGAACGCCGCGCTGCTGTCGCGCTGCCAGGTGCTGGTGCTGCGCCGTCTCGACGACACGGCCCTGTCGGCATTGCTGGCGCGCGTCGAGGAGGCGCTCGGCCGGCCCTTGCCGATCGATGAGACCGGCCGGCAGGCGATCTTCGCCATGGCCGACGGCGACGGCCGCTACCTGATCGGTCTTGCCGAGCAGCTCGCGCAACTGAAGGACAAGGGACCCGTGCCGCCGTCGCGACTGGCGACGCTGCTGCAGAAACGTGCGCCCCTGTACGACAAGGCC
>JABMNB010000434.1 GCA_013205335.1 Rhodospirillales bacterium | reverse complement strand
GCTGGGCAGTCGCCTCGCAGAACTGGTGGTGGCTGCTGGGCGTCCCCCTGTTCGGTTACGGGCCGGCCTGGTACGGCCATTTCTTCATCGAGAAGAATCGCCCGGCGACCTTCGAGGCCCCGTTCTGGTCGCTGATCAGCGACTACAGGATGTGCGGCCTTTTCCTCACCGGGCGGTTGGGTGACGAATTGATGAAACATCAGGTCCGCGCGCCCTGAAACCGGAAAAATTCCGGTTCCGACTGGCCCCTTGCTTCCCCGGGGGGCCGACGCCACATTGCAGGCGAACCCCAATATCGCTCGAGGACCTATGGAAACGATGCTGCAGGGCGCCGCGCCGCAGGCTGCCCCCGCCGACCTGATCAAGGACAGCGACCAGACGAAGTTCGCCAAGGACGTGCTCGAGGTCTCGCGCACGATCCCCGTGATCGTCGATTTCTGGGCGCCGTGGTGCGGGCCGTGCAAGACGCTCCAGCCGATGATCGAGAAGGTCGTCAAGGAGGCCAAGGGCGCGGTTCGGCTGGTCAAGATCGACATCGACAAGAACCAGATGCTGGCCCAGCAGCTGCGCATCCAGTCGATCCCGGCAGTCTACGCCTTCTTCGGCGGCCGCCCGGTCGACGGTTTCATGGGCGCTGTCCCCGAGAGCCAGATCAAGGAATTCGTCGCCCGCCTCATTCAGGCCTCCGGCGGCGCCACGGGCGATCCGGCCGCCGCGGAGCTGGCCGAACTGCTCGAGCAGGCAAAGGCCGCGGTCGCACAGAACGACATGGACACCGCGGCGCAGCTCTACAGCGAAATCCTGGGCCTCGAGCCGACCAACGTCGTCGCCCTGGCCAGCCTCGCCCGCTACCAGGTCTCGATCGGCGACGTCGAGCAGGCAAAGGAACTTATCGAACAGATTCCGGCCAAGGAGCGCACCGGCGCCGACGTCGTGGCCGCCCAGGCCGCCATCGACCTCGCCGAAAAAGCCAAGGATGCGGGCCCGGTCGCCGACCTCAAGGCCAGGGCCGAGGCGGACCCGAAGGACTTCCAGGCCCGCCTCGACCTCGCGATGGCCTATTGGGCCGGCAACCAGAAGCAGGAAGCGGTCGACGAGCTCCTTGCGATGATCAAGGCCGACCGCAACTGGAACGAGGCCGCCGCCCGCCAGCAGCTCCTGAAGTTCTTCGAGGCATTGGGCTTCACGGATCCGATCTCGGTCGACGGTCGCAAGCGCCTGTCGACGATCCTGTTCTCGTGAGCGACCTGATATGAGCGCCCTCCTAAGAGTGACCGCGCGCCCTCGTCGATGAGCCCCGGGCGCAATCCGTTCGAGCCGAGCTTCGAGCAGCTTCCCGAGACGCTGCCGATCTTCCCGCTGTCGGGCGTGCTGCTGCTGCCCGGCGGCAAGCTGCCGCTCAACATCTTCGAGCCGCGCTACCTCGCCATGATCTCCGACGCGCTCGCCGGTTCGCGCATGATCGGCATGGTGCAGCCGGTGCAGCCCGGCGGCTTCGCCGGCGACGGCATGCCGGCGGACGACGGCCGCCCCAAGGTGCACCGGGTGGGCTGCGCCGGGCGCATCACCAACTTCAACGAGACCGAGGACGGGCGGCTGATGCTGGTGCTGAGCGGCGTCTGCCGCTTCGACATCGTGCGCGAGCTCGATCCCGCGCAGGGTGGCTACCGCCGCGTCTCTTCGGTCTTCTCGCCTTATCGCGCCGATCTCGACCATGCCGAAGACATCGTGGAGCTCGACCGGGAGCGGCTGATGGCGGCTCTCGCCGCTTTCTTCCGGGGCCGCAAGCTCTCGACCGACTGGGATGCGGTGAACCAGGCGGCCGACGCCAACCTCGTGACGTCGCTGTCGATGGTCCTGCCCCTCGGCCCCTCCGAGAAGCAGGCCCTGCTGGAAGCGGCCGACAGCACCGCACGTGCGAAGCTTCTCGTCGCCTTCCTCGAAATGAACGCCTTCGGCGACCCCTCGGACACGCCCCCGGGCCGTACGAACTGACTCCAGGAGGCACACCCGGCCTCGGGCTGCGGCGTGCTATACTTCGCCCCACGAAGACTTAGGGAAAGCACCGCACGATGAGCCCTCCCTCGGACGAACCCGCTGCCCCACGCCGCGCCGGTGTGGACCCCAAGCTGCTCGAAATCCTCGTCTGCCCGGCGACCCACGCAACGCTGGAGTACGACGCCGCAGCCGGCGAACTAATCAGCCGCAAGGCTGGCCTCGCCTATCCGATCCGCGACGGCATCCCCATCATGCTGGTGAGCGAGGCGCGGCAGATCCGCGACATGCCATGACCGCCGAATTTCCCAAGGCCGTGCCCGATGGTGGCAGCTACGAGTCGACCACCGCGCCATGGCCGACCGAGCTGCGCGTCTTCAAGGAGGAAGGCCGGCTCGAAGTCGATTTCTCCGACGGCCACGCCTGCGCGCTCCCCGCCGAATATCTGCGGGTCGAAAGCCCGTCCGCCGAAGTGCAGGGTCACGGCCCGAACCAGAAGAAGATCGTCGCCGGCCGCCGCCACGTGAAGATCGCGTCGGTCGAGCCGGTCGGCCACTACGCCATCCGTATCGTATTCGACGATCGACACGACAGCGGCATCTACAGCTGGGCCTATCTGCGCGAACTCAGCGAAACCCGCCCCGAGCGCTGGGCCGCCTACGAAGCCGCTCTGGCCCAGCGTGGCCTGAGCCGCGACACCTGAAGAGACGCCGATGAAGATCGTGATTGCCGGCGCCGGGATCGGCGGACTGACCGCGGCGATGTGCCTGCATCGCGCGGGCTTCGAGGTTCATGTCTACGAGGCCGTGTCGGAGATGCGACCGCTGGGCGTGGGCATCAACATCCAGGCCGGCGCGGTGCGCATCCTCTGCGGACTGGGGCTCGAACCGGCGCTCGCGGCCACCGCCATCGAGACGCGCGAGCTGCGCTATGCCAACCGCCACGGCCAGACAATCTGGGCCGACCCGCGCGGGCGCCATGCCGGCCTGCCATGGCCTCAATTCTCGATCCACCGCGGCGACCTGCAGATGATCCTGTTTCGCGCCGCGCAGGCGATGCTGGGCGCGGACCGGATCCGGTTCGGCCGACGTATTGCGGACTTCGCGCAGAATGGCACCAAGGTCAGTGCGCGCTTTGCCAACCGCGATGGTGCAATCGTCGAGGAAGCCACGGCCGACCTGCTGATCGGCGCCGACGGCATCCATTCGGCGGTCCGGGGGCGCTACTACCCCACCGAGGGCCCGCCCAAGTGGCAGGGCATCCTGATGTGGCGCGGGGTCACCGTCGGCAAGCCCTTTCTCGGCGGCGCCACGATGGTGCAGGCGGGCCATCACAATCAGAAATTCGTCTGCTATCCGATCAGCCGCGCCCATGCCGACCGCGGCGAGGCGCTGATCAACTGGATCTGCGACCTGCACATGGGCGACGGCGCGCTGCCCTCGCGCGAGGACTGGAACAAGCCGGGCCGTCTCGAGGATTTCCTGCCGCGCTTCGCCGACTGGAACTTCGGCTGGCTCGACGTGCCGGAGGTCATCCGCACCGCGCACACGATCCTGGAGTTCCCGATGGTCGACCGCGATCCGCTGCCGCGCTGGAGCCACGGCCGCATCACGCTGCTGGGCGATGCGGCGCACCCGATGTATCCGATCGGCTCGAATGGCGCCTCGCAGGCGATCCTCGACGGCGAGGCGATCACCCGTGAACTGGACGTGGGCGACGATCCCGAGGCGGCGCTGCGACGCTACGAAGAGCGGCGCCTGCCACCGACCGCGCGTATCGTCGAGAGCAACCGACGCAAGGGCATCGACGTGATGCTCGACATCGTCGAGCAGCGCGCACCGCAGGGCTTCACCGATCTCGAAAGCGTGCTGCCGGCAGCCGAACTCGAGACGATCGTCGGCGACTACAAGAAGCTGGTCACGCAGGACCGCGAGACGCTCCTGAAACTGGCGGGCGTCTCGTGAGGCGCACAAAAGAAAACCGGCCCCTCTCGGGACCGGCCGTGGTGGCGGTTTAAACCGGCCATCACATCGCCGGCCACCACCGAAAAAGAATGTGCCAGAGAGCGATGACGAATTTATGGCTTTCCGATCAGCTTTTTTATTCCTCTCCCCCACCAGGGGGAGAGGTTAGGTGACGGGGTTGCAGGAGGTGCGTCACCCCCTCACCCGCCCTCTCCCCCTGGCGGGGGAGAGGAGACAGGCGAGAACGGCGTGAGTCTCGTCCGGGCCATCGCGACGGTCGGCGGCTTCACCCTGCTCAGCCGCATCGTGGGCTTTGTGCGCGACATCGTCCTGTCGGCGGTGCTGGGCTCCGGCGCCGTGGCAGATGCCTTCTTCGTTGCCTTCAAGCTTCCCAACTTCTTTCGCCGCCTGTTCGCCGAAGGCGCCTTCTCCGCTGCCTTCGTGCCGCTGTTCGCGCGTGAACTGCAGGGTGGCGGCCGCGTCGAGGCGATGGCCTTCGCCCGCCAGGCCCAGGCGGCGCTTCTCCTGGTGCTGATCCCGTTCACCGCGCTGTTGATCCTCGCAATGCCGTGGGTGATGGCCCTGCTGGCGCCCGGCATGCGCGACGATGTTCCGACCTTCGCCATGGCCGTCGAGTTCGGCCGCATCGCCTTTCCTTATCTGTTGTTCATCTCGCTCGCCTCGCTCTACGGCGGCGTGCTGAACGGCATCGACCGCTTCGCCCATGTCGCGGCGACACCCGTGCTGCTCAACCTCACCCTGATCGCGGCCGTTCTGGGTCTGACGCCGCTCCTGCCCAACTCGGGCTATGCCGCCTCGATCGGCGTTGCGATCGCTGGCGTCCTGCAATGGGTCTGGCTGCTGGTCGCCTGCGCACGCGACGAGGTCGGCATGGCGTTGGTGCGACCGCGCTGGACGCCCCGGGTGGCGCGGCTGGTGAAGCTCGCGACGCCGGTCGCGATCGGCGGCGGTGTGCAGCAGATCAGCGTCGTGCTCGACGTGGTCTGGGCGTCGCTGCTTCCCGTAGGAACGATCTCCGCGCTCTATTATGCCGACCGCATTGCCCAGCTGCCGCTCGGCGTCGTCGGCATTGCCATCGGCACGGCGCTGCTGCCGCTGCTGGCCCGCGAGCTGCGCGCCGGCAACACGCAATCGGCAATGACCAACCAGAACCGCGCCATCGAGTTTGGCCTGCTGTTCAGCCTGCCGGCCGCCGTTGCGCTCTGGTTGCTGGCCGATCCGATCATCCGCGTTTTGTTCGAGCGCGGCCGCTTCCTGCCCGAGGATACGGTGCGTAGCGCGAGCGCGCTGGCGGCTTTTGCCGTCGGGCTGCCGGCCTTCGTGCTGGTCAAGGCGCTGGCACCGGGTTTCTTCGCCCGCGAAGACACACGCACGCCACTCTACATCGCGCTCGCGGCCATCACGGTCAATATCCTGCTCAACGTCTACTTCCTGTTCGCCACCTCGCTCGGTCTGGTCGGCATTGCCCTCGCCTCCTCCCTGTCGGGCTGGCTGAACGCCGCTCTGCTGGGAGCGATATTGTACCGGCGCGGGCAGTGGGTGCCGGATGGACGGTTGATCTCGCGCGGCATCCGTATCGTCGGCGCGACGGCCGGCATGGGCGTGGCGCTGTGGCTCGGGCTGCTCTGGCTGGCCAAACCGCTGTCGCGCGCCGACATCGAAGGGGGAATGGCGCTGGCCGGCATCTGCCTGATCGGAATCCTGGCCTATGCCGTGGTGGGCGCGGCGCTGGGCGTGGTCAGGATATCGGAGCTGCGCTACGTGATGCGCCGCCAGCCTGGTCTCACGTCAGCCGACCCAGGCGAACAACCGTGACGCCGGGCCGCAACGGCCGGGTCGACGAGGGCATGACCAGAACGCAGTCGTCGTAGGGCGTCGTCACCGGCTCGTCGTCGTCGTGGCCGAGCACGGTCCCTGCTTTTGGGATCACGTCCTGGCCCTCGAAGCGCTGCGCCGGCGTGAAGTTGCCACGCTTGGTGGCGACCGCATGCGTGACCTCGACGACGCGCTGTTTCGCCGGCGTCGGCTGGCGCCAGCCCGCGGGCAGGTCGGCCTCTTCCAGGATACCCGTCTCCACAAGAAAGCGGGCCGTCACGTCCTTGGCGACGACGACCGAGGAGGCGCGCCAGTGCTGGCCGGTCTCGATCAGCAGCGCGTTCTTCGGGCTGGCCGGATCGCCGAAGCCGCCATAATCGCGCATGCGCATGCCGGCGGCGTGGCCGGCGTCGCGCACGATGTCGACCGGCGTGCCGATCTTCTTCGCAAGGGCGACACCCTTATCGAGCGGACCCGACAGCATCAGCGGCACGCAATCGTCATGCATGGAGTGTAGATCGAGCAGCAGCTCGGCGCGCTCGACGAACGGTTTCAGCCCCTGTGCGCGCCTGGTCTCGGCGGTGGTCGCGGGTTCGTCGATGCGGCCCCACACGCGGTTGAAATCCTCGTCGACCAGCCGCGATTTGAAAGGGGTCCTCGAATCGAACGAGTGATAGGCCTCGATGTTGTTGAAGGACAGGATCAGCGTGCCCTGGCGCGGCTTCACCTTCGCGGCCAGCAGCGCATCGACGACGATGGCGCCGGAGACTTCGTTGCCGTGCGTCAGCGACGCCACCATCACCGTGGGACCCGGCTTGCCGCTCTCCAGGACGTGGATATAGGGCGCGGCGCCCTTCTCCCATTTGCGCAGGTCTGGGAAGGCGAACTCGATCGGCGGCGTGTCGGACATGTTTCGGACCATCGGCAGGTTGCACCGTTCCTTCGCATGCTAGTTTATTCCGGACAAGGAGAAGCAAATGGCGCGCAGCCGGTATCGCTGGTTCATCGTCTTCCTGCTGTTTGCGATCACCGTCGTGAACTACATCGACCGGGCCGCGCTCTCGTACGCCATTCCCATGATCCAGCGGGATCTCGGCCTGTCGCCGGCGGCGACCGGCGCCATCCTCGGCGCGTTCGGCCTGGGCTACGCCGTCACCACCCTGATCGGCGGCTTCGCCGTGGATCGCTACGGTGCCCGGCTGGTGCTCACCATAGCCGCCGTGCTGTGGAGCCTTTCGATCGGCGCGACGGCGCTCGCGACCAGCGTCACGATTCTCTATGCAGCCCGTGTGCTGCTGGGCGTCTCGGAGGGCCCCAACTTCCCCGCCCTCACCGGCGCGGTCAGCCACTGGCTGTCGCCGCACGAGCGGGCGACAGCGCTGGCCAATGCTTTGCTGGCGGTCCCGCTGGCGCTGGCGATCGGCGGACCGCTGGTGACGGTGCTTCTCGGCTGGCTCGACTGGCGCCTCACCTTCGTAGTGCTGTTCGTTCTCTCCGCCGCCTGGATTCCGCTCTGGTATTTCTGCTTCCGGGACGATCCGGCCCAATCGCGCCTGGTGAACGAGGCCGAACTCGCCCATATCCGCAGGATCGATCCCGGTGTGACGGCGGCTCCCCATGCGGTGCGGAAATCCTGGCCGGAGCCCGGCGTGATGAAGGCGCTCCTGACCAACCGGACACTGCTCGCCAATACCTGGGCCTTCTTCGTCTTCGGTTATTTCCTGTTCTTCTTCATGAGCTGGCTGCCGAGCTACCTGGAACGCAAGTATGGGCTGAACCTCGCGTCCGTCGGCCTTTTCTCGGTGCTGCCCTGGCTGTCCGCCACCGTTCTTCTCTGGGCCATGGGGCGATGGTCCGACCACCTGCTGAAGACCACGGGCCGGATGCGTATCGCGCGCTCCTACCTGATCGCCGGCAGCCAGTTCGTCGCGGCCCTCGCGGTCATCCCCGTGGCGCTCACCGACAATCTCACGGTGGCGATCGCCGGCATCACCGTGGCGGTGGCGGCCTCGATGGGCACCAATGCCGCCTACTATGCGGTGAACGTCGACATCGCGCCGCAGCGTGCCGCGACGTCGCTCGGGATCATGGACTTCGCCTTCGCCATCGCGGGCTTCCTGGCCCCCGCCATCACCGGCTGGGTGCTGAACCTGCGCGGCTCCTTCGCCGACGGCTTCCTGCTGATGACGGCGCTCGCGCTCTCGTCGGTGGTTGTGGTCCTGCTGTTCCACCATCCCGACCAGGATCGCGATCCCGGCCACGACACCGCCTGACGCCTGGGCCCTGACGAGTGGCCCAGTCGAGTGG
>JABMNB010000433.1 GCA_013205335.1 Rhodospirillales bacterium | reverse complement strand
GCCCTGGATCACGTTCAGGCCGATGCCGCCCAGGCCGAACACGACCACCGTCGAGCCCACTTCCACCTTGGCCGTGAAGATGACCGCGCCAATGCCGGTGGTGACGCCGCAGCCGATGTAGCAGACCTTGTCGAACGGTGCGTCGGGACGAATCTTCGCCAGCGCGATCTCGGGCAGCACGGTGTAGTTCGAGAAGGTCGAGCAGCCCATGTAGTGATGGATCTTCTTGCCCTTGATCGAGAAGCGCGAGGTGCCGTCGGGCATCACGCCCTGTCCCTGGGTGGCGCGGATCGAGGTGCAGAGGTTGGTCTTGCCGGAAACGCATGATTTGCACTGGCGGCATTCCGGCGTGTAGAGCGGAATCACGTGATCGCCCTTCTTCAGCGACACGATGCCCGGCCCGACATCGACCACGATGCCGGCGCCCTCGTGGCCGAAGATCACCGGAAACAGACCCTCGGGATCGCCGCCGGACCGCGTGAATTCGTCGGTATGGCAGACTCCCGACGCCTTGATCTCGACCAGGACCTCGCCGAACTTCGGTCCTTCGAGATCGACGGTCTCGATTTCGAGAGTCTTCCCGGCCTCGAAACAGACGGCTGCCTTTGTCTTCACGCTAACTCCTCAAAACTACTGGCGCGAAGCCTAGAGCAGGGGGCCGGCCACCGTCTACGCTGCGACGCTGCCGGCGAGCGTGCGTGCCATCTCAAGCTTCGCCTCGCGGTACTGGGTTATCAGGCGGCGGCAAAGCTCGGCCGCGGTGGGCACGTCCTCGATGTTTCCGACGCCGTGACCGGCTGTGTAGATGTCCTTCCAGCGCTTCCTGTTCTCCGCCGCCGCCACGATCTTGCCGGGCAGGGTGGTGCGCAGCACGTCGAGGTCGATGCCGGCGGCGAGCAGGCTCGGGGTCAGCCAGTTGGCCGGCGCGCCGTCGATCGAGGCGGTGAGAAAGACATCGGTCGCGCGCGTGCCCAGGATCATGTCCTTGTGGGCCTGCGATGCCATTGCTTCGCGCGTCGCGATGAAGCGTGTGCCGATATAGGCGAGGTCGGCGCCCATCGCCTCGGCCGCCAGCACGTCGCGGCCGGTGGTCTGGCCGCCCGCCAGCACGACGGCGAAGCCGTCACCGAGCTGTCGCACTTCGTTCATCAGCGCGAAGGGATTGATCGTGCCGGTATGCCCGCCGGCGCCGCCGGCGACCGCGATCACACCATCGACACCGGCTTCCAGCGCTTTCTCGGCATGACGCCGGTTGGCGATGTCGTGCAGCGCCACGGCGCCCCAGCCATGGATGCGCTTGATCGCATCGCCCGGCGCGCCTTTCGACGTCAGCACGACCGGCACCTTGTACTTCTCGACCAATTCGAGGTCGCCCAGGTAGCGCGGGTTCGATGCATGGACGACGAGGTTCACCGCCCACGGCGCCGGCTTCGTGCCGGCATCCTCCAGCCGCTTCATGCCCTCGACCATCTCGTCGAGCCAGGCCTGGAATTCCTCACGGCTGCGCGTGCCGTGGGCGGGGAAGCTGCCCATCAGGCCTTCGCTGCAGCAGGCGAGCGTCAGCGCGGGATTCGAGACCAGAAACATCGGTGCGGCGATGGCGGGGATCGCCATGCGTTCCATCAACTTGTGCACTTCGGCGCGCGGCATGGATCAAACCTCTCCGATGGTGGGCGTGGTCGAGGTCACGCCGCTGTCGTTCAATTGCTTCAGGCGGGCATCGTCGTAACCCAACAGCTCGCGCAATACCTCGTCGGTGTGCTGGCCGAGATCGGGGGCGGGCCGCTCGATGGCGAGACCTTTGCCGTCGAGCCGGTAGGGCAGGCCCTTCACGAGACCGCCGCGTTCGTCGCGCACCAGCGTGACGCCCTGCAGTTTGATGTCGCGTAGGAGATCGTTGCCATCGAGGCAGGGGGCGGCAGCGATGCCCTTGCCGAGCAGGGTCTTTACTGCGGTCTCGCGATCCATGGCTGCACAGAAGGCGGCCATCGACGGATCAGGCGCATCGAGCGTGACCGCCAGCCATTTACCGTCGGCGCATCGATACGAATCCTGCTGCGCCACGCCGGCTTCGCTGTTGCCGCGCGGCGCGAACCGGTGCGCCGGATCGGCCGAGGCGGCGAGGATTTCCTCGCCCAGGGTGAACGACGCGACCTCGCGCTGGGAGAAATCGAGGAAGGCGCCCTTGCCGGTGCGGCGCGCTTCGGTAACGGCGGCGACCACGATGCCGGTAGCGAACAAAGAGACGATCTGGTCGGGATAGTTCACGTCCATGCCGGAGATGCGCGGCTCCTCGCCCTCGTATCCTGTGAGCGAGGCGATGCCCGAGGTGGCGTCGAGGGTGCTGCCGAACGACACGTTCATGCGCTCGGGGCCGGTGTCGCCCTGGCTCGAGATGGCGGCGAACACCAGGCGCGGGTTGATCGCGCTGAGTTCCCTGTAGCCTAGGCCCGCGCGGTCGAGCACGCCGCGGCGGAAATTCTCGACGACGACATCGCACTTCGCAGCCAGCGCGCGGATCAAGCGCTGGCCTTCGGGATCCTTCAGGTTCAGCGCCAGCCCACGCTTGTTGCGGTTGGTGAAGCGGAACTGCGGCGAGCGGTTCCACCAGCCGTCGTCACTGTCGATCTTGCCGACGACGCGGAAGGGATCGAGATAGGCGCCGGACTCTATCTTGATCACGTCGGCGCCCAGGTCGGCCAGCATCGCCGAGGTGTTCGCGCCGGCGGTCAGGAGACCGAAATCGAGCACGCGCACGCCGGCGAGAGGGCGCTCGCTAACCTCCCCATTCAAATGGGGAGGTGTCGCGGTCACCCGCGACGGAGGGGTCATATCTTTCGCGGGTTGGCCTCTGACCCCTCCGGCCTCGTGTGACGAGGGCACCTCCCCATTTGAATGGGGAGGAGAAAGGCCAGGAGCGGGTCTTGGCGAGAACGAACGGCCGTTCCACTGCACGGGCAGCTGCGGCAGCCGCAGCAGGCCTTCCGTCGGATGCGCCATGTCGGCCAGGAAGCCGCGTACCACGTATTGTTCGGTCTGGAGCAGCTCGGCCGGCGAGAAGATCGGGCCGAACGGCACGCCCTTGGCCTGGGCGGTCTTCTGGATTTCCTCGCGCGTCTTGTCGGCGAACCAGGGTGCCAGGGCCGCATAGAGTTCGGCGATGTTCTGGCGTCGACCGGCCCGCGTGCTGAATTTCGCATCGTCGAGCCGGGGATCGCCGATCAGGGCGCGCGTCGCCGGCCACTGGGTGACGGTGTAGACGACGGCGACATGGCCGTCGCGACAGGGCAGCACCTGGAACTCCGAGTTCCTGCCCTCGCGACCGGGCGAGGTGCCCGTGGCGGCGGCGCCGGACGCCGCCTT
>JABMNB010000432.1 GCA_013205335.1 Rhodospirillales bacterium | reverse complement strand
GGCCTTTCTGGCCGAGACGAACTCCTCGACGGCGGCCACGAAGCGGTCGCCCTCGGCGTCGCCGATCATGATGTTCAGCGCGATGAAGCCGCGGCGGGCGATCCAGATGCCGGCGTCGCTCATGTCGAAGAAGAACAGCTCTTTGGCATCCTGGTTCGACGTGGCGATATCCGCCGCCGTCCTGATCGGCCGCGACGTGGCGTGCGCCGTCATCATCGAGCCGATGCCGGAGAACTGGAACGCGACGCCGGCCTTTTGGCAGATCGCGTTCAACCGCTCGCGAATCCTGTCGCCGCGGTCGTTCAATTCCTTGGCCGCCTCGGCCGTGTAGACCTCGCCGTAGCCCGCGACGCCGGCCGCCATGGTCAGCGCGTTGTTGTTGAAGGTGCCGGCATGCGGCAACGCATCGGGCTTGGTCGGGTCGAACAGCTCCATGATCTCGCGCTTGCCACCGAAGGCTCCGAACGACATGCCGCCGCCGATATATTTACCGAGCGTCGTCATGTCGGGGATGACGCCGTGCTTGGCCTGCAGGCCGCCCGGCGAGAGGCGCGAGGTCATGACCTCGTCGAAGATCATGGTGATACCACGCGCGCTCGTCTCCTCGCGCACCGCCTTCAGGAAGTCGACGTCGCCCGGCAGGCAGCCGTGGCTGCCCTGCATCGGCTCGAGCAGGACGGCGAACAGCTCCTCGCCATGCTTGGCCAGCAGCGCCCTGGTGCCCTCGATGTCGTTGTAGGGCGCCACGACATATTCGTAGGGCATGTTCACCGGACTGCCGCCGCTCACGAAGTACAGCACGCCGCCGTGATAGCCGCCGTGGAAGACCATGACCTTGGTGGCCCTGGTCCGCCCCTTGCGCTGGGCGAAGACGCGGGCGCCGGCCAGCGCCATGACGTTGCCCTCGGTGCCGGAGTTGGTGAAGCGCACCAGGTCGATCGACGGCATGCGGTCGGCGATCAGCTGGGCGAGCTTGCCCTCGTTCTCGTTGCGGCCGCCATAGTTCCAGCCATGGTTCAGCGCGCGATCGATGGCGGCGCGGATCACCGGATGGGAGTGGCCGTAAATGCCGGCAGTGTATTCGCCCAGCACGTCGATGTACTCGTGGCCGTCGGCGTCCCACAGGCGGCAGCCCTCACCCCGCACGACGGTCAGGGGAAACGGCGAATTGTGCAGGGTCGTGCGGGTGTTGCCGCCGGGCATCGCCACGCAGGCATCCTGATGGCGGGCGAAGCTCTTGGGATTGCGGTCGACATAGGCCTGCCTGGCCTCCGTCAGGGCCGATTGCAGATCCGAATTCACCAGCGCTTGATCGGGCACGTCAGTCTCCTCGCGTGAGGACTCGATTATCACACGACGTTCAGCTCCCGGATAGGCCGGCCTGCCTCGATACGGTCATAACCAAAAGGACTGAGGTCGAGCGTACGATAATCGCCGTGCACGATCAGCTCGGCGACGGCACGGCCCACGGCCGGCGACTGCTGGATGCCGTGTCCGGAAAAGCCCGTCGCGAAGATCAGGTTCTCGATTTCCGGATGCCGGCCGACGATGCCGTTCTGATCGAACGTGTTGTACTCGTAGTAGCCTGCCCAGGAATTCACGACCTTGGCCGCCTCGAAGGCCGGCACGCGGGCGGCCAGGGTGGGCCAGACGATCTCGTCCCACTCCGCGTGCTGCACCTCCAGCGGCGCACCCGGCGCATCGTTGCCCTCGGCGGGCGTCGTGCCCGCGATGTAGAAGCGGCCCTCCGGCCGGAACCAGGTTCCCGACGGATCGATGGTGAGCGGCGTCAGGCCCGGCGCCTCGCGGACGTCGAAGACGAACACCGAGCGCCGGCGTGGCTCCACCGGAAGGGCGATACCCGAACGTGCCGCGACCCCGCCCGACCACGGCCCCGCCGCCAGCACGACACAGCCCGCTTCCAGTCGTCCCCCCTCCTTCAAGGTGACGCCCCCCCGATAGAACGAGACGACCTCGTCGGCGACGTAGGTCGCGCCGAGATCCCGCGCCGTACGCCGGAACCCCTGCAT
>JABMNB010000431.1 GCA_013205335.1 Rhodospirillales bacterium | reverse complement strand
TCGCAGCGGGTTGACGCTGGAATCCATGACGGCGCGATAAACGGTTTTCATTCTCTGCTCCTCGTAAGCACTGACAGCGATACGCCAGCGGAAGGGCTGCGGATCATGTTGCCGGCGCGAGCGAGCGTTTCCTGCCATCCCGGGACAATCGGATATGGCCCCCAAGCCCCGGAAGCCGGCGTTCTGAGGGATTCGATGAAGCCGGCGAGAAGGCCGGTGCAAGCCGAAGCAACCGCCCTGATGGTCTGACGATGCGTCCGTCTTCAGCGGCTCACCGTCCTGCTCATGACCTGCAATGTCTCGCCCGGCGCGATTTGCCGTTCCATAGACCGGGCTCGCGCCCTAGTTCCGGCCCTCGATCAGGCCGCGACAGACGACCTGCGCCTGGATCTCGGCCGCCCCCTCGAAGATGTTGAGGATGCGGGCATCGCAGAGCACGCGGCTGACGGGATACTCCATCGCATAGCCGTTGCCGCCATGGATCTGCAGCGCATTGTCGGCGTTGCTCCACGCCACGCGCGCCGCCAGAAGCTTGGCCATGCCCGCCTCGATATCGCAGCGGCGGCCGGAGTCCTTTTCGCGCGCGGCAAAATAGGTGAGCTGGCGGGCGAGCATGGTTTCGACCGCCATCCAGGCAATCTTCCCGGCGACGCGCGGGAAAGCATAGAGCGGCTTGGCGAACTGGATGCGATCCCTGGCGTAGCGCAGGCCGAGTTCGAGCGCATTCTGTGCCACGCCGACGGCGCGTGCCGCGGTCTGGATGCGCGCGCTCTCGAACGTCGCCATGAGCTGCTTGAAGCCCTGGCCTTCCTTCTCGCCCAGCAGGTTGGCGGCCGGTACCTCGAACCCGTCGAAGCCGATCTCGTATTCCTTCATGCCGCGATAGCCGAGCACCTTGATCTCGCCGCCGCTCATGCCCTTGGCGGGGAACGGATCGGCGTCGCTGCCGCGCGGCTTCTCGGCCAGGAACATCGACAGGCCCTGGTAGCCGGGCTTCGACGCATCGCTGCGCGCCAGCAGCGTCATGATATCGGCGCGCGCGGCATGGGTGATCCAGGTCTTGTTGCCGGTTATCCTGTAGGTATCGCCCTCGCGCACGGCGCGCGTGCGCAGACTGGCCAGGTCCGAGCCGGTATTGGGTTCGGTGAAGACCGCCGTCGGCAGCAGTTCGCCCGACGCGATGCGCGAGAGGTACTTCTTCTTCTGCGCCTCGCTGCCACCCGAGCGGATCAGCTCGGCCGCGATTTCGGAGCGCGTGCCCAGCGAGCCGACGCCGATGTAACCTCGCGACAGCTCCTCGGTGACGACGCACATGGCGAGCTTGCCCATGCCGAGCCCGCCCCACTCCTCCGGAACGGTGAGGCCGAACACGCCGAGGTCGGCCATCTGCTGGACCACGGGCAGCGGGATCAACTCGTCGCGCAGGTGCCAGCCGTGCGCGTGGGGCGCCACTTCCGTGTCGACGAAGCGCCGGAACTGGCGGCGCACTTCTTCCAGCGACTCGTCGCCAAGTTCGAGCGCGCCGAAGCCGCCGGTGTCGAGGCCGTCCGCGATCAGCTCGGCGATACGACCGCGCACCGCCGGCGTGTTGCCTGCAATGAGCTTCGTGACAGCCGGTGTTTCGAGCGCGGCACCGTCGAGGCCGAGGTCGCCCGGCCGCACGATCTCGACCTGGCTGATGGCGATGCCGCCCTTGAGCTGGGCGAGATACTCGCCATAGGCCGACTGGAGGATCAGCGATTCGAGCTCGCCACCCGCGCCCGCTTCCGCCCAGCGCCGCATCTGGCGCAGCGCCGCCACGTAAGTCGCGATCCAGGCATAGCCGTGCGCGGCGAACTGCTCGCGCTCCAGCAACTTCGCATCGACCTTGCCCTGAGGCGCCACGAGCGCGCGCACGGCTTCGCGGGCAGCGGTCTCGTGGCGGCCGGCTGCTTCCTCGGCTTCGGCGCATAAGAAAAGTGGCTCTTCCGGGAATCGAGTGGGTGATTTTGGGGGATCATAGGGCGGGCAGCATGCAGGTGAGGACCTTGAGACGGAGATATTCTTCGTCACGCAATCCGTAGGCTCGTCGCTGCAGG
>JABMNB010000430.1 GCA_013205335.1 Rhodospirillales bacterium | reverse complement strand
GAACCGCCCGGCTTGGCCAGCGAATCGATCAGCAGCCCGTAGGGCTCCTTCAGCACGATCCTGAACGTCTTGTCGCTCACCGGTTCGAACGAGGAGACGAAGCTCAGGAGCTTGACACCGGTCGAATCGCGGGCGCCCCAGCGCTTCAGCGACGCGATGCAGTCTTCCGAGGTCACCGGCTTGCCGTCATGCCATTTCAGGCCGTCGCGCAGGGTGAAGGTATAGTTGAGCTTGTCGTCGCTCAGGCTCCAGGTGTCGACCATCTGGGGCTGCGCCTGCAGCTTCTCGTCCATCGCAAACAGCGTGTCCCACACCATGTAGCCGTGGTTGCGCACGATGTTGGCGGTGGTCCAGATCGGATCAAGGACCTTGAGGTCCGAATGCATCACCGCCTTGATCGTCTTCGTCTGGGCGAAAGCGGGCGAGGCGAGGAGGAGGGCGGCCGCGGAACCGGCCGCCAGCAGGGCACGCAGGTTCATGACGTCAGGCCTGCCAGCGCGAGGTCGCGCGTTCGCCGGGCGCGATGTCGGCCTCGGACGGCGCGGCCACCTTCGCCATGTGGCCGTAGCGCTGGGCGGCGAACCACAGCGCATAGTCGCCGAACTTGATAGGCGGATACTTGGCGGGCTTTTCTGCCGACTGGCAGGCCGGAAGGCACTCGATCATCGTGTCGTGGTCGGGGTCGCAGAAGAAGGGAATGGCGTAGCGTATCTGGCCCGAGACGTTGCGCACGCGATGCGGGGTCGACAGGAAACGCTCATTGCTCCAGCGGTGGAGGATGTCGCCCCCGTTCACGACAAAGGCATCCTCGACGCCGGGCGCGTCCATCCAGCGCCCGTCGGGCAGCAGGATCGACAGGCCCTGCACCTTGTTGGGCGGCAGCAAAGTCATGAAGCCTGAGTCAGTGTGCGGCACCAGGCTCTCGACGCTCTCGTCGGCGCCGTCGATCATCGGATAGCGCGACATGCGCAGGATCATGTGCGGCTTGGCGAAGCACGCATCGAAGTAGGTCTCCGGGAGGTCGAGCGCCAGAGCGTAGAGCTTCACCAGCTTCTGGCAGAGCTTTTCGAGCGTGGAGATGTATTCGAGCGCCGTCTCGCGGAAGCCCGGCAGGTCGGCAGGCCACTTGTTCGGCGCATGGAAGCGGCGGCCCGAAATCACGTCCGGATCGCTGGCGTCGCGCTCGCGGCGTAGGAAATAGGCCTCGTTCTGGCTGGGCTTCTTGCCCTGCGCGGCCGCGTTGGGCGGCGCCTTCTGGGCGATCGGCATGTAGCCGATATTGTGCTCGTCGACCTTGACGGCGAGCTTGGCTTCGATCGGCTGGGCATGGAAGCGTGCCGCCGCTTCGTAGGTGGCGTCGATCAGTTTCTGCGGTACGCCGTGACCTGCGAGATAGTAGAAGCCGATATTTTCGAAGGCGTAGCGCAGCTCGGCTGCGGCCTTCTCGGCGGCGCCGGGAATGCCCGCGAGATAGGCCGAGACATCGATCAGCGGAATCTCGCCGCCGATCAGGGGCGGGGACACGGGCTGCCCACTCGCGAGTTGGATGGATGGCTGCATCGATGAACCTCCGAATACGCTATACTTACGCTATCACACGCGCTGTAAGCCCTGCAAAAAGCAAGCCGTGCGCGTTTCGCAGGAGTGCTAGAATTGCGCTCCGTCGTCATCCGGCACTCTCCCGAAAGGTCGATTCCGTTGCAGCCCATCTGGATCTCGCTCGCGGCCTGCGGCGTCATGCTCCTCGGCGCCGGCCTCGGCGTGTTGTTGCG
The DNA here is from genome assembly GCA_013205335.1 of Rhodospirillales bacterium. Taxonomy (GTDB): domain Bacteria; phylum Pseudomonadota; class Alphaproteobacteria; order Reyranellales; family Reyranellaceae; genus Reyranella. The sequence continues at coordinate 1,467 of JABMNB010000430.1, read as the reverse complement.
ACGGTGGCTGCCTGACCATCATCTCGACGATCATGCGCGGGACCTCGTGCGGCTGGGAGCCGGCCTCGTGGGGACGATCGCGGCGCTGGTCCTCGGTCTGCTGATCAACTCGGCGAACAGTACCTACGAGGCCCAGCGCGGCGAAGTCCGCCAGATTGCCGCCAATCTCATCCTGGTCGACGCGATGCTCGATCAATACGGCCCGGAAGCGAAGCCGGTCCGCGTGCTGCTGAGGAAAGCCGTCGACCAGATGATCGACAGGATCTGGCATCACGGGGAGCCGAAGGATGGTAGCGCGCTGTACGGCAGCGGGACCTTGGCGTCGCAGCTCTATGCCGGTCTCCACACCCTGCCAACCGGAACCCCGATGAAATCGGCCCTGGTCGCGGAGGCCCTGCAGCTGACGGTTTCGACTTCGCAGGCCAGGCTCGCGCTCTACGAACAGTCGAGGTCCGGGTTGCCCGTGCCGATTCTCACCGTGCTGATCTTCTGGCTCACCGTGCTGTTCGCCAGTTATTGCCTGTTCTCGCCGGTGAATCCGACATCGGCCGTGGCGCTCGTGCTGGTCGCCTTTTCGGCGTCGGCGGCCCTGTTCCTCATCATCGAGATGGTCGAGCCGTTTTCCGGCCTCATGCAGATATCGAGCGTGCCGATCCGTGCCGCCCTGCCGCCGCTCGCGCCTTGAGGTCCGCCGCTTGATCTCAGCGTTCCGGCTGCCTCAACGCGCGCCGGATCAGTTCCGGAGTCGACGTCGCGCCCAGCTTCAGCATCGCGCGGGAGCGATGGATCTCGACGGTGCGGTGGCTGATGCCCAGCGCCCGCGCGATGAACTTGTTGGCGGCGCCTTCGAGCACCTGGACGAGCACTTCCGTCTCGCGCCGCGTGAGCGATCGGATAGCGGGCTGCGGAAGTCGCCGCAGCAGTTCGGCACCGGTATAGGTCGTGGCCTGGAGATCGAGGGGCTTGCCGGCGATCTCGGACAGGCGCAGGCGCGCCGTGCTGCCGATGATGCGGCACGCGGTGACGACCGGCTTGCCGCTGGTGCGTGCGACCTGCTGGGCCATCTCGCCGGTATAGCCGACCGAGTTCATCACGATCAGGTCCGCGCCGGACACGCGGTCGATGGCCTGGGTTAGGTCTGAACTTTGGCTCCCGCCGATGGTCGCCAGAGAGCTCTTCAGCATGGTGCCGTAGTCGCTCTCACTTGCGGCCGACTGCTGGCTTGCCAGGGGGAATATGATGCCGATCCGCGAGTTGCTGGCGACGAGCGCGGAAATCCAGGCGTCGAGCGCGTCCTGGCCGTGGACGAGCGGCGTCCGCGTTGCGAGCCGCGCACGCATGCCGGTCATCGCGAGGATGAGAAGATCATAGTCGCGACCATCGAGCTCTGAGACCAATGCCTCGGTGCGGCTCGTCACGAATCCGGCTTCGATGATGACGTGCCGGCCATCCCGCAACTGGGTGAGG
>JABMNB010000429.1 GCA_013205335.1 Rhodospirillales bacterium | reverse complement strand
GTACTGCGCCAATTCGCGGCGGAACCAGGCGGCATTCTGGCGCCGGCGTTCGACGTAGGAGGCGAGTTTCGGCAACTGCACGAGCCCCATGGCGCCCTGCAGCTCGGTGGGACGGAGATTGTACCCCACATTGACGAACAGGAAGCGGCGGTCGATCTCCGGATGCTCATCGAACCACTTCTGCTGGTCTTCGACTTCCCTCACCCAGCCATGAGCGCGCAGAATGCGCATGAGCTCCGAAAACTCGAAGTCGTCGGTTACACAGATCCCACCTTCCAGGGTGGTCATATGGTGGGAGTAGTAAAAGCTGAAGGTCCCCACGCGGCCAAATTTACCGACGGGCTTGCCGTCGTAATAAGCGCCGAGCGCCTCGCAGCAATCCTCGATCAGTTCCAGGCCGTGCCGTTTGCAGACGTCCACGATCGCGTCCATGGCGCACGGATTGCCGTAGACGGGGACGATCATCACGCCCCGCGTGCGGGGGCTGATCGCCTTCTCGATTTCGTTCGGGTCGATATTGAACGTGGCGGGGTCGATATCGACGATCACGGGGACCAGGCCACACTGGATGATCGGCCAGACGGTGGTCGACCACGACAGGGCGGGGACGATGATTTCGTCGCCGGGCTTGAAGCCGTCCCTGCACGCCGGATTGGCCAGAGCCGCCACGGCGAGGAGATTGGCCGAAGAACCGGAGTTGTTCATGAGGCCATGGCGCCAGCCGAAGTGAGACGCGAAGGCCCTCTCGAACTCACGAACCTTGGCACCCATGGTGACCCGCGTGGTCAGCATGCATTCCAGCGCCGCATTGATCTCGTCCGCCGCGAAGGTCGGCTCGTGAAGGCGAACGATCGGCTTCTCGGGATTGAACGAGAAGTCGAACCCTCCCGCCCCGCAGTATTCCCTGACGGACTTGAATACGGCTTCCCTAAGAGACGCTTCCGTAGGCATCAACCAACCCCAATCGTTCTAAGCATTAAAACGGACCGCGAAACTCGGATACTTCAAGACTGTCCGCGTGCGGCGGCTGCCATTCGGCGGCGCCCTTTCCGCGGACGAGGCCATAGGCGGTTTCGGCAATCGAGCGCGCCGTCGGATAATAGAGATTCTCAAGGACCTTGGTCGTCGGGCAAGGCGTCGGCAGATAGCCCATGCGCCGCCCGACGAAGGCACGCCGCCCGTCCAGATGCTCGAACACGCGGGCGAGTATCTCCGCCGACGCACCACAGCTCAGCCATCCCGTATCGACGACGACAAGCCTGCCGGTCCGCTCGACCGAGGCGGCAATCGTCTCGACATCCAGGGGCGACAGCGACACGGGGTCGATGACCTCCGCTTCGATGCCGATCTCGGACAGGAGATGCTTGGCCCTCACGCATTCGAGCGCCATGTGGCTGATGCCGACGAGCGTCACGTCATCGCCCTTGGTCAACACGCGCGCGCGACCGTATGGGACCTCGTAGCTTTCCTCGGGCACAACCCCCCGCACGCCGTGCAGCATGCGATGCTCGATCATGAGAACTGGATTGTCGTCCCGGATCGCGGTCGTCAGGCATCCCTTCGCATCATGCGGCGTGGTCGGCGCAACCACTCGGAGGCCGGGCACGTGCATGAAGTAGGAATGAAAGGCCTGACTGTGCTGCGCGCCCTGCCCCCAGCTGCGGCCGATGATGGCGCGCACGACCAGCGGCACCCGGTGCGCTCCCGAAAACATGTAGCTCATCTTGGCTGCCATGTTCACGAGCTGGTTCATGCACAGCAGGACGAAGTCCATGCGCTGGTGAACCTGGATGGGACGCATGCCAAGGAGCGCGGCACCGATACCGATCCCGGTCATGGCATCCTCGGCCAGCGGCACGTCGAAGTTCCGTTCCGCGCCGAACTCCTCGTGGAGCCCCAGCGTCGTCCCGAACATGCCGCGCGGGTCGTCGACGCCCTGCCCCATCACGAACACGTTGGGGTCGCGCCGCATCTCCGAGCGTGTCGCCTCGAACACCGCTTCGGCGTAGGTGAGCTCCCGCTCCGATTCAGTCCGCAAAGACATGGTCCCTGACTTCTGATGCCGCAGGAAATTCGCCTTTCTCGGCCCAGTCTATCGCCGCCGCGATCCTGGCCTCTTCCTCCGCTTTGATCAGCTGCTTCAGGTCGGGAGGCAGCAGTCGGCCAAGCGCGGCGAGGTTGTCGTTCTTGATCTTGAGGTCCAGCTCGGCCTCGGGCCGATAGCGGTACTGACGATCCTCGCCCGGGCCGACATGATCGCGCCAGCGGTACGTCATGCATTCAAGGAACCGGGGACCTTCGTCCCGGCGCACGGCCTCGATGGCCGAACCGACGGCGTCATGACACGCGAGGACGTCGCCATCCTCGATACGATCCGCCGTGACGCCATAGGACCGGGCTCTCTCGACAAGCCCGGGGCCGGCCAGGCGATCCTTCACATGGGAATAGATCGCGTAGAAGTTGTTTTCGCAGACAAAGACGATCGGCAGGCGCTTCAGCGAAGCGAAATTGATGCTCTCGTGGAACGACCCTTCATCGACCGCGCCTTCGCCGAAGAAGCACACGACTATGGCCTTCGACCTGCGCATCTTCAGCGCAAGCGCTGCACCGACCGCATTCGAGATGCCGGTGGCCACGATCGCGGAGGTGCCCATCATGCCGACATCGACGTCGACCAGGTGCATGGAGCCTGCCTTGCCGCGTGCCGCGCCATGCGCCTTGCCATAGAGTTCGGCCATCATCCGCGGCAGGTCGCCGCCCTTGGCCAGATAGAGGGCGTGGCCGCGATAGGTTCCGAACACATAGTCGCTGCGCTCGAGGTGGTCGCAGACGGCGGCAGATACCGCCTCCTGACCGATGCTCAGATGCACGGGACTCTTGATCTTGTCCGACGGATAGAGGCGGATGATTTCTTCTTCCACCCTGCGAATGAGATACATCGAGCGGTACAGACGCTCAGCGGTACCGCTGTTCCTTGGCACTTCCATCGGCTCCGCCGTCAATCTCCGAGACGCCCCGGCTGGTCCGAGCATTAGGCCGTCTTATCAGTCGTGTTGTCGCAAAACCACCGATACATGCCGCCCAAACCGTCCGCAAGCTCCGTTCGAGCACGCCACCCCAGGGCTTCCAGCTTCGAGCTGTCGAGAAGCCGCCGCGGCGCCCCGTCCGGTTTGCTGGCATCGAAGACAAGGCGCCCGGAATAGCCGACGACTTTCGCCGTAAGACGCGCCAGCTCCGCGATCGAGACATCGACCCCCGTGCCGATATTCACCGGCTGGAGGTCGCGGTATCGCTCCATCACGTAGACGATCGCGTCGGCCGCGTCGTCTACATACATGAGCTCGCGCCGCGGGTTGCCGGTGCCCCAGATCACCACCTGATCCGCCCCCTGATCGCGCGCCTCGACCATGCGCCGCATCAATGCCGGCGCCACATGGCTCATCAGGGGGTCGAAATTGTCGCCAGGCCCGTAGAGGTTGGTCGGCACCGCGGTAATGAAATCGGCCTGATACTGTTGCGCAAAGCTGGCCGCCAGCTTGGCGATCGCGATCTTTGCGACGGCATAGGCCTCGTTGGTCGGCTCGGGGAGGCCCGTCATCAGGCTGGCCTCGGAGACCGGCTGAGGTGCCTGCAGCGGATACATGCAACTCGACCCGAGATTCACGAGACGCTGGACCCCGGCCCGATGGCAGGCGCCGATGACATTGGCACCGATCAGAAGGTTGGTGATCAGAAACTCGGCGGGAAAGGACTTGTTGGCATGGATGCCGCCGACGCGCGCGGCACACAGCACGACGGCGTCGGGCTTTTCCCGGTCTACCCACCGCTCCACATCGGCCTGACGCGTCAGGTCGAGATGCCGACGGTCGACTGTAAGGAGCTCGCACGTCTCGCGCGACAGCCGGCGCAGCACCGCGCCGCCGACCATGCCACGATGGCCCGCCACCCAGATCCGCTTGCCGGAGAGATCGAAAACCTTGGGAGGCAAAAGCCCCTCCTGTCCATTTGGCGCGGAACTTGACCAATCGACGTCTGACGGTCAAGGCGGGCACTCCTCCGTCAGGGTGGCGCCTTCGGCGGCACTCCCCTATTTTCCGCTTCCGCTCTCCTACCTGCCAATTCGGACTTCAGGATTTCCCATGGCCAAGCCTCGCGTTTTCATCACCGGCATCACGGGAATGGTCGGCTCCCATCTCGCCGACTACCTGCTCAAGAATGCGGATTGGGATATCTTCGGCCTCTGCCGCTGGCGCAGCCCGATGGACAATCTCGGGCATCTGGCGGCCCGCATAAACGCCAAGGACCGCCTCTCTCTGCTCTACGGCGATTTGCGCGATACGCTCTCGATCCGCGACGCCGTCGTCGCCGCCCGCCCCGACTACGTCTTCCATCTGGCGGCGCAGAGCTTTCCGCGCACCAGCTTCGACGCGCCACTCGACACGATGGAAACCAACATCCAGGGAACGGTTCGCGTCCTCGATGCGCTGCGGGCACACGCGCCGAAGGCCGTCATCCACGTCTGCGCCTCCTCCGAAGTGTTCGGGCGCGTGCCCCGGGAGAAGCTGCCGATCGACGAGGAGTGCTCGTTTCATCCGGCTTCACCCTATGCGATCTCCAAAGTCGGCACCGATCTGGTCGGGCGCTTCTACGCCGAGGCGTACGGCATGACGGTGATGACGACCCGCATGTTCACCCATACCGGGCCGAGACGGGGTGACGTTTTCGCCGAGTCGACCTTCGCCAAACAGATCGCCATGATCGAGCACGATCTCATCCCGCCCGTCGTGAAGGTCGGCAACCTTAAGTCCCTGCGCACCGTCGCGGACGTGCGCGATGCCGTTCATGCCTACTTCCTCCTTGTCACGGTCAACCCGACGGCCGGCGCCTACTACAACATCGGCGGTACTCACTCGTGCACGGTCGAGGACATCCTGAACACCCTGTTGTCGTTTTCGCCGAGGCGGGCGGACATCCGGGTGGAAGTCGATCCCGACCGCCTGCGACCGATCGATGCCGACTTGCAGGTTCCCAACACGGCCAAATTCGAGGCGCATACCGGATGGAAACCGCAAATCCCCTACCAGACGACCTTGCGCGACCTGCTGGACTACTGGCGCAGCCGGGTTGCGGCCGAAGGCGACCGCTTCCTCACGCGCTGATTCGTTGGCCGGCCGGTGCCTGGGAGCGACGATACCAATCGAGCGTCTCGGCGAGCCCAACGCGCAACGAGACTTTAGGCGACGAATGACGCGGCAAGCGGTCGTTCAATTCCGCGCAGGCTTCGAGGTCGGGCTCGAAGCCCAGGACAGCGGTCATGGAGGCAATCGGTCAGACGAGATCGTGGACGCCGCCGCGGGCGCCCACGTCTATGAATCCGAGGGGCTGCGCCGCCAGCCCGCGTCCGGGCGCGGAGTCCTTGAACAGGGGGTCGTCGGAAATGGCATTGAGCGGGTAACGACCCATGAGCCAGGGAGGAAGCATCGATTCACCTGTCATTGCTCGACCTTGAAATTCGACAGCGCGTCGATCGCGCCAACCACATGATACAGGGAACTTGCCGGCATCCAGCGATCGATCGGCGTTCCCGTCCGATCCAGCCGGTCCTTCCATCCTCCCTGCGACGTCAGGAACCGCTCGCTCATCCGGGCGGCAAGCGTCGCGGCCTTGCCGGCCGCTGCAGGCCGGCCCGCCGCCGCTTCCGCTACATTGCACCGGATCGCTTCGGTCATGGGCCACAACCGGCGTGACGGCGTGGCGACCGAACCGTCCAAGGACAATTCGTCGACAATCAGCCCATCATCGTCCTGACCGTGTCGGTCCGCATATTCGTAGAGCGAATCGATGATTGATGCGCTCCCCATCCTTCTCGTGGCCCGCTGATGGGCCCTCAACAGCCAGCACCATTCGTAAAGATGCCCGGGCTCCACGATGTTTCCGGGGCTTCCGGCCGCCGGATGAAGGGCATCGTCGAAATACTCCAGGACAATGCCACCGGTGGGTTGAAAGAAGCGAGCCTCGAAGAGGTTCAGGAGTTCATCGGCCCTGTCGCGATAACGATCGTCCGCCGTTGCTTCCCACAGCGCGAGCAGCGCCTCGAAGAGGTGCATATGGGGATTCTGCCGGCGGGGCCCGCGCCCCGGCGGCAATGTCTCCCCGTAGCCGCCCGCGGGCGCTTTCATGTCGCGGTCGAGAAACGCTAGCGTCTCGTCGGCGAGAGCCAAAGCCGAACGTCCGCCGGTCGCCCGCGTGTAAGACGCTATGGCCAGCAGCACGAAGGCCTGGCCGTATAGGTCCCGCGTGGCATCGACCACCGCGCCCTCCTGCGTCACCGAGAAGACCCAGCCGTCTGCGCCATCGCGGCGATAATAGTCGCGCTGAAACGCCTCGAACGCGCGCTCCACACGCTCCAGCGCTCCGGCGTACCACCCCCGCTCCGCGGCGATCGCGTAGACGTGGATCTGGCGGGCCTGAACCATGACCCGAAGTGGGACGTCCGCGACGGGCCGGCCCCAAAGGTCCAGACGCTCCTCGAAGCGGCCATATCGTTCGTTGAAGCCGTTGGTTGCCCAGAGTGGCAATGCCGCCCGCTGAAGCCAGTCATCGAGCGTCGCAGCCGCCGATCGCAGCCTCGGATCGATCACCAGTTCGCCTTCTGCACGTTCCGCTCACGCGGTACGGCAACGATGTTTGCCGACAGCGCCGTTCCCTCGGCGGCTTGCTCGGGCCGGCCCAACAGCGGCGAAAAGCTCAGGATATCGTAGTCGAATTCGGTGCGCAGGCAGCGGAGCATGCTTTCCGCGCTCTGGCCCTGCGCGTGCAACGCCCGCTCGTTGAGTTCCATCAAAAGCACGGGCCTCGATGTCGTCAGGACTTTCTGCGCGCCTGCGACCACACCGGCTTCGCCGCCCTCGACATCGATCTTGACCATGTCGACCCGGGACAACCCCTGCC
>JABMNB010000428.1 GCA_013205335.1 Rhodospirillales bacterium | reverse complement strand
TCCGCCCGAAGCGCATGGCGAATCGCTGATCCAGCTGGCGATGCCCGCCTGCACGATGAACGGCGAGTGGGTCGCAGGCGACGAGGCCCTACAGCACCGTCCGAGGGCGAACTAGAGACGCTGCTGCTGCACCGGTGAACGGGGCGATCGCATCACGCGACCATTCGCCTGGGCAATCACCTGATCGACGCAATTCTTGGCCGCGGCAACATAGGCCATCCTCTCCGGCTCCGAGGCGCCGTGGGGCCGCGGCCGACAGGACTGGAACAGCGCCAGGTCCCCCATCGAGCCGGTGTTGGACAGCGCCGCCTCGATCCGATTGAGGAAGCCGTCGAACGGAGTCCCGCCCGAGATCCAGGCGAAATAATTGGATGCCGCCCCCAGCGCGATCAGCACGTGCAACGGCTCAGCCGGCGAATTGCCGTATCTCACGCGCTCCAGATAAGCGACGGCCACGTTGATGCGCGGTCCAAAATCGTCGGGGGCGAGGTCAGCGGCGCGGAGGTACATGTCCGCCGCGTCGTCGAACTTGCCGAGCGCCCGCAGCGAGTTCCCCCAATCCATGAAGAGTGAGGCCGTCTTCAGATTGCGGCCTGCCGCCGCGTATTTGTCGGCCGAGCGGCGCAGGATCGCGAGCTCTTCGTCGTTGCCCAGGCCGACCGTCGCCTCGCCCGACCTTAACCGCCGGTGGGCAGCGATCATCCACTGCCGATAGTAGAGCGCCCCTTCGATCCGCTGGACCAGCGTGTCCAGTTCCTGACTGCGGCGCGCAGGCAGTCGCTTCAGCTGGTTTGCGGCGTCGTTGAACGTCGACTCCGCCAACCAGAATTTCCATTGCAGCGCCGACCCCGGATCGTCGCTCCAGTCGAAACTGGTCGTGGACTCATGGATGGCGATCCCCTTGCGAACATAGGCTTCGAAGAGAATCGCGATCGCGCTCGTCGAGGTCGGCAGCTGGCTGCTCGTGCTGATGAACCTGCCGATCGCCTGGTCGAGTTCCCCGATCTGCTGCTCCTGGTCGATGCCCGTCAGGGCCCGGGCGCGCGCCAGATGTATCTTGCCGTAGACATAGGGCACCCAGGGGAGATCCTCCGCGCGCCCTGCCTGCAGCACCTTCGCAATAAGCTCCTGCGTGCGGGGAAAGCCGCAGCGCGTCCTCCTGTTCAGGATGCGGCGCTGCTCGCGCTCGAGAGCCGTCGGGTTCGCGGGCAAATCGGCATCGAGGCCGGCGCAACTCTTCTCCTCCGCGTCGAAAACGTAGGAAGCGGCCACCTTCGGATCGATGAAGATCATGGCGTTCAGAGCCAGGCAGGAGAAGATGCGCTCCATCCCGTTGGCGTCGGCATATTCCTCGCAGGTGGCACGCGCAGCGGGATCACCGACGATCCCGACAGAGGCCGCCAGCGAAGGCGTCACCCGCCGCGCGACGATCGACATCTTCAGGGTCGGTCGCTTGAAGCCGAGCAAACCTGCGATCTCGCGCACGCCCGTCCGGAGGCTGAGAGGGGCGCCGGGGATCTGAAGATCGATCGGATTGGGCGATTGATCGACATAGAGCTTGCGCCATTCGTTGACGCCGCTGCGCTGGATGCCGTCGATATGCTTGGCAATGTACAGGGCCGCCAGTTCGGGGGTCAGCGGCTCCTTGAGGTCGTTGAGCTGGACGATCACCGGATCGATGACGATCCCTTCCTCGGAGGCCTCGCGGACGATCAGGACCGTGACCACGGAAATCGCCAGGATCACGGCAACCGAAATGCAGGCCCGGCGAAGCAGTTCGAGCCACTTCGTCGTCGCCTCGAAACTCTGATAGGCCGTGGCGGCCGGCGCGCCGCTGTCAGGCGTATCTGTCGGCATCGTTGCCCCCCCGTGAAAGCCGAAAGGGCCAGTTTACGCACGGTCAATGCGCCCGCGGCAGCTGCGCGGGCGCACATCTCAGTAAGGTTTTGGAGGCCCTCCTGAAACTTCAGGAGGGCCGGTGCGGCCTCTATTCGGCCGCCATTTCCATCGCCGCCAGCACCTTCGGCGGCGACATCGGCAGACTGTAGAAGCGGCGTCCAAGTGCGTCGTAGATCGCGTTCGAT
>JABMNB010000427.1 GCA_013205335.1 Rhodospirillales bacterium | reverse complement strand
CGATGGATCTCAAGCGCGGTATCGACCTCGCGGTCACCGCCGTCGTCGCCGATCTCGTGGCCCGTTCCAAGAAGGTCAAGTCGGAAGAGGAAATCGGCCAGGTCGGCACGATCTCCGCCAATGGCGATGTGGAGGTCGGCAACATGATTTCCGCCGCCATGCAGAAAGTCGGCAAGGAAGGCGTCATCACGGTCGAGGAAGCCAAGGGCCTCACGACCGAGCTTGAAGTTGTCGAAGGCATGCAGTTCGACCGCGGCTATCTGTCACCCTATTTCGTGACCAACCCCGAAAAGATGGTCTGCGACATGGAGAACCCGCTGATCCTGTTGCACGAATCCAAGCTGTCCAGCCTGCAGCCACTGCTTCCGCTGTTGGAATCGGTCGTGCAGTCGTCCCGTCCGCTGCTCATCATTGCCGAGGACGTCGAGGGCGAAGTGCTGGCCACCCTGGTGGTCAACAAGCTGCGCGGCGGCCTCAAGGTCGCGGCCGTCAAGGCGCCGGGCTTCGGCGACCGCCGCAAGGACATGCTGGGCGACATCGCCATCCTGACCTCGGCGCAGGAGATCTCCGAGGATCTCGGCACCAAGCTTGAGGCCGTGACGCTGGCGATGCTGGGCACCGCCAAGCGCGTCCACATCGACAAGGACAACACCACCATCATCGACGGCGCCGGCAAGAAGAAGGACATCGAGTCCCGCGTCGCCCAGATCCGCGCCCAGGTCGACAAGGTCGAGTCCGACTACGACCGCGAGAAGCTGCAGGAGCGGCTGGCCAAGCTGGCCGGCGGCGTCGCCATCATCAAGGTGGGCGGCGGCTCTGAGTTCGCGGTCAAGGAGAAGAAGGACCGCGTCGAGGACGCCATGCACGCCACCAAGGCTGCCGTTGAAGAGGGTGTGGTCGCCGGCGGCGGCGCCGCTCTGCTCTACGCCACCCGCGTGCTCGACGGAAAGAAGGGCGCCAACCACGACCAGCAGGTCGGCATCGACATCGTGCGCCGCGCGCTGCAGGCGCCGGTGCGCCAGATCGCCAAGAACGCCGGTTACGACGGCGCCGTGGTGGCCGGCAAGATGCTGGAGCAGAAGGACGCCAACTACGGCTTCGACGCCCAGAAGGGCGAATATGGCGACATGATCAAGGCCGGCATCATCGACCCGGTGAAGATCGTCCGCACCGCCCTGCAGGGCGCCGCCTCGGTGGCCGGCCTGCTCGTCACCACCGAGGCCATGGTGGCCGAGATCCCCGGCGACGATGCCGGCGGCATGGGTGGCATGGGTGGCGGCGGAATGGGCGGTATGGGCGGCGGCGGCATGGGAGGCATGGGCTTCTAGCCCGGCGCCTCTTCCAACTCGGACATGTCGAGGCCGGTGAGTCCCGGTCCCGGCACGTCTCAACCTTTACACACTCATGCCCGATACGCCCCCGGTGTCATCGCGGGCGGAGTAACCTCCGCCCTGGAACGAAGTGAGGGACCTTTGCTCTTCTCTTTGTTCAACACCGGGCACGACGTCCCGACAGACCTGAACCCGAGGCGCGCGCCCCGCGCGTGCGCCCCGGCAGCCTCCATCCCACGCCACTCCGGGTGAGCCGCATGACCCTGCGACCGGAATATTCCCTGGGCCACTCGGCCTACAACGACTTCCTGTTCGGCACGCTGGGCCAGGACGCGGCCGGCACCGAGATCACCGTGCTCTCCGCCCTGTCGCGGCTCGGCCTCGACCCGTGGCAGGAATCGGCCCGCCTGGCCGCCCTGCCGCGCGACGAAGCCGCAAGCGCGCTGGCCGCCACGATCGCGCGCCTGCCCGACGGCACGTGGCCCGAGGCCGAGGCCGCGAAGATCGCCGCCCGCCTGGTCGCCGCCCTGCCGGAAGGCGCCGTGGCCGACATCCCGCAGACCGAGGAGGCCCGCGTCGCCTCGCTGGCCGCCGCCAAGGCGAACCGGAAGGCGAAGCCGCCGGGGAAGGGCGCGACCGTCAACAAGCCCCCGGCCGTCCCCGCCGCCCAGCGTCCCAAACCCAGCCTCACGACCTGGCTGGTGTGGGCCGCGCTGGCGCTGGCGCTCTATCTCCTGATCACGCAGATGACGCCGGACAGCAATCTCGAGACCTCGGGGCGGCAGACGACGACGCAGCAGTAAGGCCGGCAGCCGAACGAAATCCGCCCCTGATCGCCCAATCGGATATTATCGGGTATAATCGGGTATGAAATCGGATATCGAAGCCGCCCGACCGTGCGCGAACCCCGGCTGACCCTGGGCCCCGACCTCGTGAAGCTCGTCGCCGAGATCGACGAGTTCAAGGGACGGTGGGAGGCCCTGAAGACGCTCTCGCCCGACCGCCTCGGCGCGTTGCGCAAGGTGGCCACGATCGAGAGCGTCGGATCGAGCACGCGCATCGAAGGGGCCAAGCTCGACGACGCCCAGGTCGAGGCGCTGCTCTCCGGCCTCGCCATCGGATCCTTCCGGACGCGCGACGAGCAGGAGGTGGCCGGCTACGCCGAGGCGATGGACCTGGTGTTCGAGGCCTTCGCCGACCTGCGCCCGACCGAGAACCACATCCGCCAGCTGCACCGCACCCTGCTGCGCCACAGCGACCGCGACGAGCGCCATCGCGGCGCCTGGAAGACCCTGCGCAACGATGTCGTGGCGTTCGATGCCGACGGCCGCGAGATCGGCACCGTGTTCGAGACCGCGAGCCCCTTCGACACGCCGCGCGAGATGGAGGCGCTGGTCGCCTGGACGCGCAAGACCCTCGACGAGGAAGCGCTGCACCCGCTTCTCGTCGCCGCCGTCTTCGTCGTGACCTTCCTGGCGATCCATCCTTTCCAGGACGGTAACGGGCGGCTTTCCCGCGTGCTCACCACCCTCCTGCTGCTGCGGGCGGGCTATGCCTATGTGCCCTATGCGTCGCTGGAGCGGGTGATCGAGGACAACAAGGAACTCTACTACCGGGCGCTGCGGCGCACCCAGACGACGCTGAAGGACGAGGCGCCCGATTGGGAGCCGTGGGTCGGCTTCTTCCTGCGCTGCCTCAAGAAGCAGAAGGACGGGCTGGCGCTGCGGCTCGACCGCGAACGGATCGCCCAGCGCGGCGAGGACGAACTCTCCGACCTCTCCCGCCGGGTGCTCGACGCGCTCCGCGCGCAGGATCGGCTGACAATCGCGCAGCTCGCCGCACTCACCGGCGCCAATCGCAACACGCTCAAGGTGCGGCTGCGTGACCTGGTGTCGGTGGGACGGGTGCGCCGGCACGGCAAGGCGCGCGCGACGTGGTATTCTTCGCCTCTTCCGCCTCCCGCGCGCTAGGGCAGGGCAATCGCTTCTGAAATCTTCCGCCGTCTTTCCACTCCGCGCTGTCCGCTCCGGTCGATGGCAAGCGCACTATAAGCGAATGCCTTGAGTGGCTACTCGGAGTTCCGGACGTATCGGCACGACGGAAACCGGCTACAGCCCAAGAACTGATTACCTGCATTGCTGCCGGACTTGGCAGTCCTGAGGACCAGCGGGCTGCCGCACCTGCCACAGGTCGTGGTGCTCTCGAAGCGTTGTCTCAAATGATCGACGTGCTTCAAGTGTGTGGCGTGCGTCTTCGGCAGCATTCCAGCTTTGATGGCTTCCACGATCCGCGTCACCTCGGCCTCGGTGAAGAGCACCTGACTCTTGCTCCTGACGTAGGTGATGTACCCGCCCGTCAGGACGTTTGGAGG
>JABMNB010000426.1 GCA_013205335.1 Rhodospirillales bacterium | reverse complement strand
GGGGTATGAGATGGAAGCTCATGGCCGAGAAGGCGAGCCCGTAGCCGGCAAAGGCGACGACGAGGCCCCAGAAAGCCGGCACGCGAATCGCGGTGGCCAGAGGGCTCCTTTTCGCGACACCCTCGACGGGCGGCGTGGGCGCTGCGATGGGCACGGCCTTGCCCTTTGGGCCCGGCACGATCAGCCAGTGCATGACGGCGACGCCCAGGACGATGGCGGCCAACACGTCGAGCGCCGGGCGCCAGCCGACGCGCTCGATCAGGAACTGCGTGAACGGAATGCCGAAGGTGCTGGCCAAGCCGCCGAGGAAGGTCATCAGCAGGATCGCCTGCTTGTAGCGCGGACCGTAGACGCGGGTGATCACCGCGAACGCGGGTTCATAGAGCGTCACCGCCTGGCAGGCGCCAAGCCCGATCCACAGCGCGTAAAACACCGGCAGCGATTCGACCCTCGACCACAGGACGAGCAGCGCGGCCGCGAGCACCGAACCACCGGTCATCAAGAGGCGGCCGTGCCCGCGATCGATCCAGGCGCCGACGGCGATGGAGGAGAGGCCCGCCGTGAGGAGCCCCGCCGAGAGAGCGCCGAACATCGCGCTGCGCGTCCAGCCGAGTTCCTGGGTCATCGGCACGACGAACAGCGGGAAGGTGTAGTAGACGATGCCCCACGTCACGAGCTGGCCCAGCGAGAGCATCCACAGGATCGTCGACGGGCGCTTCCGCCACGGTTCTCCCGCCCCCTGCTTCGCCATAATGCTGCTGGCCTCCGCTCGTTTCCTTACAGAACGATGAACGTAGTGCCGCATCGGCCGCGAGGATAGACGCATGACCGCCCCCAAGCGCATCAACCTCGCCCTGCAGGGCGGCGGAAGCCACGGCGCCTACACCTGGGGCGTGCTCGACGCGCTGATCGAGGATGGGCGGCTCGAGATCGAGGCGGTGAGCGGCACCAGTGCCGGGGCGATGAACGCCGCCATTCTTCTGCAAGGCTGGGCCACGGGTGCCCCGGCCGGCGCACGCGCCGCACTGGCGGCCTTCTGGGGCGACCTCGGCCGACTGTCGACCGCAAGCCCGATCCAGCGCACGCCGCTCGACCGGTTACAGGGCAACTGGAACCTGGACGACTCGCCCCCGGCGCCCTGTGAGCGGACCTGATCCAGCGTACGCTCACGCCCTGGCAGCGCAATCCGCTGAGGTTCGAACCCTTGCGCGATCTTCTGACCCGGCACTTCGACCAGGACGCCGTCCGCGCCTGCCACCAGATCAAGGCGTTCATCGCGGCAACCAACGTGGCGACCGGCAAGGTGCGCATCTTCACCCGTGAGGAGCTGTCGATCGATGCGCTGCTGGCATCGGCGTGCCTGCCCGGCATCCACGAAGCCGTGGTTATCGATGGCACGCCTTACTGGGACGGCGGCTTCCGCGGCAATCCGCCGATCTGGCCCTTCATCTACAACAGCGAGAGCGCCGACGTGGTGATCGTCGAGGTCGATCCGCCGGCCCGCGAAGGCATTCCGCGCTCCAACGCCGAGATCGCCGACCGGCTGAACGAAATCACCTTCGGCGGCGCGCTGATGGCAGAGATGCGCGCCGTCGCCTTCGTGCAGGAACTGATCGAACAGGGCGCGCTCACCGGCGAATTTGGCGACCGCCTGAAAAAACTTCTGATCCACTGGATCGGCGATCCGGCGACACTGGCTCCGCTGGGCGCCGTCAGCAAATTCAACATCGAGCCGGAGTTTCTCGACTTCCTGTTCATGTCGGGCCGCGCCTCCGCAACCGGGTGGCTGGCTTCGACATTCGACAAGATCGGCGTCGAGAACAGCATCGACATACGAGCGCGCTTTATGTGAACCGGCAATGAGATTATATGGGCCGCCCAGCATCGAAAGGAACGCCATGAAAATGCGCCTGTCCAAGATCTCGACCCTCGCGCTATCCCTCGGCCTCGTCGCCGCAGCCGGCACGGCGCTGGCCTGTACGCGCACGCTTTACGTGGCGCCGGACAACACCGTGCTGACCGGCCGAAACATGGATTGGGCCGAAGACATGGGCTCGAACCTCTGGGCCTTCCCTGCGGGCATGACGCGGGACGGTGCCGCAGGCCCGCAATCCGTCACCTGGACCTCGAAGTACGGCAGCGTCATCACCTCGAGCTATGAGGTCGGTACCGCCGACGGCATGAATGAAAAAGGCCTTGTGGCGAACCTGCTCTACCTGGCGGAGTCGGAGTACGCGAAGCCCGTGCCG
The DNA here is from genome assembly GCA_013205335.1 of Rhodospirillales bacterium. Lineage (GTDB taxonomy): Bacteria > Pseudomonadota > Alphaproteobacteria > Reyranellales > Reyranellaceae > Reyranella. The sequence goes on along the minus strand of JABMNB010000426.1, from coordinate 17,103 downwards.
GGCAAGCCCTATCTCTCGATCGCCGCTTGGGTTCAGTACGTGCTGGACAACTACGCCAGTGTGGCTGAAGCGGTCGACGCGCTGCAGAAAACGCCCTTTAATCTGCTTGCGCCCGATCTGCCCAACGGCAAGGCCTCCACGTTGCATCTCGCAATCTCCGACGCCACCGGCGATTCGGCGATCTTCGAGTATGTCGGCGGGAAGCTGCAGGTTCATCACGGCAAGCAATATACGGTGATGACCAACTCGCCGATCTACGACCAGCAGCTCGCGCTGAACGAATACTGGAAGAGCATCGGTGGTCTCGTCTTTCTGCCGGGCACCAATCGCGCGGCCGACCGCTTCGCGCGGGCGTCGTTTCTGCTCGACGCGATTCCGCGGAAGGCCGACCCGGCCTACATCAAGAGTGTCCCGCAACAGTCGTTCTCCAATCAGGCTGTCGCGAGCGTCATGGGCGTGATGCGCTCGGTCAGCGTGCCGCTCGGCATCACGACTCCAGACCAGCCCAACATTTCGTCGACGATCTGGCGCACCGTCTCTGATCAGAAGAACCTGGTCTATTTCTTCGACTCGGCTACGCGTCCGAACACCTTCTGGGTTTCCTTCTCCAAGCTCGATCTCAAGCCGGGTGCTCCGGTGAAGAAACTCACCATCCAGGATGGCGAAGTCTTCTCCGGCGAGGCGGCTGGATCGTTCAAGGCGGCCGAGCCGTTCAAGTTCCTGCCGGCCAAGCCCAACTGACGCGATGCGGATAGGCATCGATCTCGGAGGCACGAAGATCGAAGGCATCGTGCTCGGCGATGACGGCGCCGAGCACGCCCGGCTGCGCATACCCACCCCGCGCGAAAGCTATGAGGCCACGCTCGGCGCCATCGTCGGCGTGGTCCGCGAACTCGAGGCCAAGGTCGGCGTGCGGTGCCGGGTCGGCGTCGGCCACCCCGGTGCGATCTCACCAGCCACGGGTCTGGTGAAGAACGCCAATTCGACCCGCTTGAACGGCCGTCCGCTCGACGTCGACCTGCAGCACGGCCTCGGTCGCGCCGATATCCGCTTCTCCAACGATGCCAACTGCTTTGCCGTTTCCGAAGCATCCGATGGCGCGGGCTCCGGCGCATCGATCGTGTTCGGCGTAATCCTCGGAACCGGCGTCGGCGGCGGCATCGTGATCGACGGAAGGCCCTTGGTCGGCGCACAGGCGATCGGCGGCGAGTGGGGCCACAATGCCCTGCCCCTGCCCCACGACGACGAGCGCCCAGGACCGCAATGCTATTGCGGCCGCATGGGCTGCGTCGAGGCGTGGCTGAGCGGACCGTCTTTCCAGGCCCAATATGCACGCGCGACGGGTCACGAGCGGCGCGCCACCGACATTGCGGAAGCCGCGCTGACCGGCGACGCGCTGGCGGCACGATGCCTCGAACGCTACTGCGACCGGCTTGCGCGCGCTCTCGCCAACGTCGTCAATCTGCTCGATCCGCACGTCATCGTTCTGGGCGGCGGTCTCTCGAAGATTCCGCAGCTCTACGAACGCGTGCCGGAACTTTGGAAGAACTACATCTTCTCCGAACGCGACAAGATCGCAACTGAGCTGCGACCGCCCAGGCACGGTGATTCCAGCGGCGTCCGCGGCGCAGCCTGGCTGTGGCCCATCCGTTAACGGCGCAACGGGATCAGGCTCACCTGCACTCGGGTTTCGCGATCGCTTCGAGGCGGGTGATGCGGTATTCGATGCCGCCGTCGCCCTGCTCGTGGGTGCCGTAGAGTTCGATGCCGTTGTCCAGCGTGACGCTGCTCATCTCGAAGGCGGGTTCGCCCTGGCTCTTGGCCTCGGCGTCGAAGAAACCCGCCCGGTAATAGATGCGGGTGCGGCCATCGACCAGGTCCTCGGCGCCTTCAGGGATCTTCACGTCGGCCAGCCGCCTTGGCACTTTGCCGATGACGGCATTGACCTGCTGGGGCGGTTTGACCTTGTCGCCGAAGAAAAACAGGGCATCGAGGCCGTTCTCGCCGGCCTTGGCGGCGCGAATGGTTGCGCGCGCGATGGCGACGGGGAACAGCGTCCCCGCCGGCAAGGCCACCGTCTGGTTCTGAGGATCGCTGAAGCGCGCCTGCCCGGTGCCGTCGTCGGCCATGATAGCCTCGCCCTTGATCAGGCTCGTCTGCTTGCCCCCGGTGACGGACCGATGCTCGAAGCTCAATTTCTTGCCATCCTTGCTCTCGCTCATCTGGGTCTGCTGTTCGCTCACCACCGCCGAACGCTGGCCCGCGGATTCCAAGCGCAGCCGCTGATGGATGATGTAGCCGTCGCAGGTCAGCTTCAACTCGTAGGCGTAGGTGCCCGGCGTGTTGCCGGTCGACTTGCCGTTCTCGATCGCGCTGACGGCGTAGACGGCACGATGAGGCGCCATCTCCTGCGCCATCGCCGGAACGGCGAGGACGAGAACGCTGACAAGAGGCGCAAGCAGGCGGCGATTCAGCATCTTGGCCTCGGCAGGGCTTGGAGTTGAACGAGACGAGAATCCACAGCAAAGTCACCGTAGTCGAGTAGCATCGAGCGGGCGATGCCGTTGCCCAGCAAGTCGAAGGCCAATTCGTACTCCGGATGAGCACCCTGGTCACCGGTGGCAAAGAAAGCGAAACGCACGCTCCACGCGGGTTGGTTGCGCAGGAGAGCCACGTCCCCGCGCACCACGGGCGTCCCGGTCTGACGCGGCGGCTTGCCGATCACCGCATTGACCTGAAAGGCACCGTCGAGGCGGGCTCCGTCGAAAACCAGATAGGATGCCGACTTGTCCCCGTCGCGGGCGTGTCGAAGAACCAGAGCGAGATGCGTCGTCGGGAACAGCGTTCCCGCGGGAAGCTCGAAGCTCCGCGCCTCCGGCAGCGAGAAACTCGCCCGGCCCTTGGCGCCGGGCGCATCGAGATCGGCATGGCCCCGTAACTCTTCTTCGACTTCGTCGTCCTGGATGTTGCGGACGCTGAAGCGCAGGGAGAGGCCGTCCTTGGTCTCGTAGCTCGTGAAGCTCGAATCGGTCGTGAACTCGTCGCCGTCGTTGCGCAGGAACGTGAGCTTGATTCGCTGCTTCACCTCCCAGCCCTCGCAGGCCTCGACGGTTTCCAGCACCATCCGGCCCCCAACTTCCACGATGCCGCTATTGGGGCGCGCCACCGACAGCTTCATGTCGTAGGTCGCACGATGAGGCACCAGCGGCTGTTCCTGCTGCTGCGCGTCGGCACCGTTTATCCACAGGCCCAGCAACACAAGAACGCCGACGGCGGCGGTGAGGACCGCTGTTTGGACGCGAGGACGGCGAATACTATACGTGGTCAACTGACGGGGGCTTGATAGGCTAGGCCTTGTAGCCGGGCTACCAAGCGTAATATCCATGCGCGCGGAATACCAGAATGATCGCCTGCGTCAGGGCTGCACAGGGAGGATATCGTCAATGAGCAAAGGCAAGCCCCGGGTGATCGCCACCCGCCACTTCCCGGCCGACGTCGAGGCCCGCCTGGCGGAGAACTTCGACGCTCAGCTCAACCCCGCGGACAGGCTTTATGACGGTCCGGCCCTGGCCCAGGCGTCGGCGGGCTGCGACGGCATCATGTGTGCCGCCGGCGACGCGCTGAATGGCGAAACGATCGCCGCCCTGCCTGCCTCGGTGCGCATGATCGCCACCTTTTCGGTCGGGTACGAGCATGTCGACGTGGCCGCCGCGGCCAGGCGCAACATCGTCGTCAGCAACACGCCCGACGTGCTGACCGACGCCACCGCCGACATCACGATGCTCTGCCTGCTGGGTGCTGCGCGCCGGGCCCATGAAGGTGCGACCATGCTCCGGACCCACAACTGGGTCGGCTGGACGCCGACCCAGCTCATGGGCACGCAGGTTACCGGCAAGCGACTCGGCATTCTCGGCATGGGTCGCATCGGCCAGGCGACGGCCGACCGCGCCCGCGCCTTCCGCATGCAGATCCACTATGCCAACCGCAGCCGGCTGGCGCCCGACCTCGAGAAGGGTGCGGTGTTCCATGCCAACCCCGACGACATGCTGCCGCATTGCGACTTCCTGTCGATCAACGCCCCGATGACGCGCGAAACCGCCAAGTGGGTGAACGCCGGGCGCATCGCCAAGCTGCCCAAGGGCGCCATCGTCGTGAACACGGCCCGCGGCGGCGTGGTCGATGACGAGGCGCTGATCGCGGCCTTGAAGAGCGGGCACCTGGCATCGGCAGGCCTCGACGTGTTCGACGGCGAGCCCCGGATCCACCAAGGCTATTATGCCCTCGAGAACGCGTTCCTGCTTCCGCACATGGGCTCGGCTACGGTCGAGACGCGCAACGCGATGGGCTTCAGGGCGCTCGACAACCTCGAGGCCTTCCTGCTCAGGGGGCAGTCACCGCCGGACCTCGTGAAGGCTTCTTAGACGAGCGCTGGACCGTCTTCGCCTTCCGGGGCCCGGACGGAGCCTTCGACGGCGCCGCGGCCGGCGACGCAGATTCTGTGACAGGCTCGACGCGTGCCGTCATCGGACCTTCCGCGGCGGGCGGTATTGGTGGCACGGTCTTGTAGGCGGCGGCGTCCCAACTCACCGCCGGCGCATTGGGAGCAGGCCGGAGCGGCGCGGTATACTCCACCCCACTCTCCGAAACCGAGCGCTGGGGCTCGGTATAGTCGGTGTTGTAGGGATCCTTGCCGTCGGCCCGCGCCGAGCAAATCCGCCGGCCGCGGAACACCCGCCAGATCGCGCAATCCTGCTTGGTCACGACCGAATAGACATGGTCGGTCGAGGTTTTTTCGGAAGCCGCCAGCATGCCTCCATCCGCCGCATAGCTCGCCGCCGAGACGGCAACGGGTACGCCACAGGCACCGGTCAAAAGAGCCGAGACCACCACAAGCGGCAGGGCAAAATAGGGAGAGAGCCTGAATGAGCTCATAATCTTCTTTATTAAAAGACTATAACTCATTGAGTTTACTGAACTTTCTATGTTCAGTCAATTTGCACTCACCCTACCAGAGCTAGTCCTTCCGGGGCGGCGGCAGGCGCAACCCGATGTAAAGCTCGCGTAGCTTCTCGGGTGGCACCTCAGCCGGTGCATCCATCATCAGGTCGACCGCCGACTGGTTCATCGGGAAAGTGATGATCTCGCGGATGTTGGGCTCGTCGGCCAGCAGCATGACGATGCGATCGACACCCGGTGCTGCACCACCGTGCGGCGGGGCGCCGAACTTGAAGGCGTTCAGCATGCCGCCGAAGCGCGCCTCGACCTCTTCCTTGCTGTAACCCGCAATTCCGAACGCCTTGTACATGATGTCCGGCTTGTGGTTCCGGATCGCGCCGGAGCAGAGCTCGATGCCGTTGCAGATGATGTCGTACTGCCAGGCCTTGATGGTCAGCGGATCCTGGGTCTCCAGCGCCTCGAGCCCGCCCTGGGGCATCGAAAAGGGATTATGGCTGAAGTCGACCTTCTTCAGCTTGTCGTCGTACTCGAACATCGGGAAGTCGACGACCCAGCACAGCGCGAACTCGTCTTCGGCAATGACGCCCAGCTCCTGGCCGATCCTGGTCCGTGCCTGGCCCGCGAACTTCCAGGTCGTGTCGGCCTGGTCGGCCACGAAGAACACCGAATCGCCGTCCTCGGCCCCGGTCAGGCTCTTGAGTTTGGCGAGCCGCTCGTCGGCCACGAACTTGGCGATCGGACCCTTCCCGGCCCCGTTCTCCAGGGTGATGTAGCCCAGACCCGGCTTGCCCTCGCCCTGCGCCCAACTGTTCAACTTGTCGAAGAAGCTGCGCGGCTGGCTCCCGGCCTTGGGCGCACGGATGGCGCGCACGACGCCGCCCTTGGCCACGATGCCGGCGAACACCTTGAAGTCGGAGCCCGCGAACACCTCGCCCACCTCGAAGATGCGGAGCGGGTTGCGCAGGTCGGGCTTATCCGTGCCGAAGCTCAGCAGCGCCTCGGCGAAGGGAATACGCGGGAACGGGAAGGCCGAGACCTTGCGCGGCGTCTCGCGGTTGAACGACGCGAACTCCTGAAAAACGCCGCCCAGCACCGGCTCGATCGCCTCGAACACGTCGTCCTGAGTGACGAAGCTCATCTCGAAATCGAGCTGGTAGAATTCGCCAGGCGAACGGTCGGCGCGCGCATCCTCGTCGCGGAAGCACGGCGCGATCTGGAAATAGCGGTCGAATCCCGACACCATCAGGAGCTGCTTGAACATCTGCGGCGCCTGCGGCAGCGCGTAGAACTTGCCCGGATGAAGCCGGCTCGGCACCAGGTACGAGCGCGCGCCCTCGGGGCTGTCGGCGGTCAGGATCGGCGTCTGGAACTCGGTGAAGCCCTGGTCGATCATGCGGCGGCGCAGGCTCGCGATCACCTGGCTGCGCAGCATGATGTTCTTGTGCAGCTTGTCCTTGCGCAGGTCGAGGAATCGGTACTTGAGCCGCAGCTCCTCCGGCGTGGTGTCGTTTTCCTGGTAGACCGGGATCGGCAGAGGGTCGGCCATCGACTGCACGATCAGGTCGGCGGCATCGAGCTCGACGGCCCCCGTCGCCAGCCTGGCGTTCACGGTCGAGGGTTCGCGGGCCACTACCTTGCCCGAAACGGTGATGACACTCTCCGTACGCACGGCCTCGGCGGTCTTGAAGACCGGGCTCGAGACGTCCACCACGACCTGTGTCACGCCATAGTGATCTCGAAGGTCGATGAACAGCAGATTGCCGTGGTCGCGCTTTCGCTGCACCCAGCCCGAAAGACGGGCCTGCTGGCCGACGTGCTCGGGCCGCAACTGGCCGCACGTATGAGTTCGGTAGACTGAAGACATTACGCATTTTCCGGGTTTGGAGGCCCGGCAAAAGGCACCGAAAGCCGAGGCAAGTCAAGGGAATGGCCGGTTTCCGTTCGCGGCAACTTTGCCGAAGCCGCCGCGAGGTCTATAGATCGTTCCCAATGAAGCTCATCACCACAACCGACGAGTTGGCGGCCTTTTGCAAGCCGCTCGCCGATACCGAGTTCGTAGCCGTCGACACCGAGTTCATGCGTGAGCGGACCTATTGGCCCAAGCTCTGCCTGGCCCAGGTCGCCGGCCCCGACGACGCGGCCGCCATCGACACCCTGGCCGAGGGAATCGACCTCGCCCCGCTCGACGAGTTGATGCTCAACCCCAAGGTCCTCAAGGTCTTCCACGCCGCCCGCCAGGACCTGGAAATCTTCTACCTGCGCCTCCAGAAGGTGCCGGGGCCCCTGTTCGATACCCAGGTCGCCGCCATGGTCTGCGGCCACGGCGAGGCCGCCTCCTACGAATCGCTTGCCACCAAGCTGGCCAAGGCAAAGATCGACAAGTCCAGCCGGTTCACCGACTGGAGCCGCCGCCCGCTCAGCGAGCGCCAGATCACCTACGCCCTGTCCGACGTCACCCATCTTCGCGTCGTCTACGAGAAACTGAAGAAGCAGCTCGACAAGTCCGGCCGTTTCTCATGGATCGCCGAGGAGGTGGGGGTCCTGAACGATCCGGCGACCTATCGCGCCGACCCCGAGCAGGCCTGGCGCCGGCTGAAGCCCCGCAGCGCCACCCCGCGGGTGATGGCGATCCTGAAGGAGGTCGCGGCCTGGCGCGAGCGCACGGCGCAGCGGATAGACATTCCACGCCAGCGCTTGCTGCGCGACGAGCAGCTCCTGGAGATCGCAAGCCACGCGCCGAAGTCGATCGACGAACTCGCCGTGACGCGCGGCCTCGGCCGCGGGTTCGCCGAGGGCTGGCAGGGTCGAGAGCTGATGGAAGCCATCGAGCGGGCCCGGGCGCTGCCCGACGCGGACTTGCCGGTCCGCGACAAGTCCCCCGAACAGATCCGGGCACCCGGGGCCATCGTCGACCTGTTGCGCACGCTGCTGCGCCTGAAGGCCGAACAGGCAGGCGTGGCGGGCCGCCTGGTGGCCAGTGCCGACGAACTCGACCGGCTGGCCTCGGGCAAGCGCGACATCGCGGCCCTAAAGGGCTGGCGGAAAGAAGTGTTCGGGTCGGATGCCGTCGACCTGATCGAAGGCCGGCTAGCGCTGGCGTTGGATGGCGACCAGCCGAAACTCATCCAGCTTTCGCCGGCTTCGTAGTTCTCCAGGAGCGCGCGACTGGATTTGCGGGCTTCAACAAATCCGAGACGAACGCCCCTAAGCCGAAACGATCATCGGCCTCAGATCAAACGCCTGTGCGGCCGTCTCGAGCCGTCTCGCGGTGACGTCTCCCAGGCTTCTCTTGAGGGCCGTCGGCACCAGCAGCCGCAGTTCCCGCTCGGTCCGGCGAAGCTGCAATTGCGGCAAGAGACCGGGCGCGCCGCCGCTCAGATTGTAGGCAAGCCGCAGGCAGGCGCCGAGGCGCCTGGCGAAGCTGCGCCCCTTGCTGTCGGTCAAGCGCATCGCCGTGTCGATCATCGCCGCCTTGGGATCGCTCTTGTAGCGATAGGTGAGTGTCATCGCGAGAATGGCGCGCTCGCGGTGGTTCATCCCCGGCGCCGGCAGATGCAGAACGCGGAAATAAGCCTGGTCGGCGCGATAGTCGGGATGGTCGTCCCACGAAATATCGCTGAGATGGCATGCGGCCGTGCGCAGGACCCTTTCGCTCTCGCTTTCGCCGGCGAACGCCGGCGAAAGCCAGTCGAAGATCTCCTCCGGCGTGAGATCGAAGCGGTGCCAGCTCTCACCCTGCTCCTCGGCGAAGGCGATCAGCGGATGGCGTGCCCGCTCCCGCTCGCTCAGCCTTGAGTAGTAGAAACCCTCGCGCAGGCCGAAGGCCGAGAAAACGACTGTCTTGGGCCTGAGGGTCGCCAGCAGCCTGTCGAGTGCCAGGCAAGCGAGCGGCAGGGTGTCGACACGACGCCGGGACACGCCGGGCATCTTCTCCAGTGACTTGGGGCTCTGTACGGCGATCAGTCGCGCCACGGCGCGTGCCTCCTCGGCCGCGATCTCGTACTGATGGATGATGTGCAGCGGATAGCCTGCCTGCTCCATGTGCAGCCGCGCAAAAGAACGCCAGGCGCCGCCAACCGCATAGAAGGTCTTGCCCTGCTCCTCGCGCAGCCAGCTCACGCTCTCGACGGCGTCGACGATGGCCTTGCGCGGATCGCCCCTGCCGGAGGACATGAGACGCAGCGGGCCGACCGGCAGCGTGCTGGAAGAACCGAGATGACCCTTGGAAAGCGACACCAGCTCGAGACTGCCGCCGCCCAGATCGCCCATCACGCCATCGGCGTCTGGCATACCGCACATCACGCCGTAGCCCGAGAAGCGCGCCTCGTCCTGGCCACTCACCGTATGGGCAACGATTCCGGGACGACTTGCCAGCTCGCGCATGAAATCAGCGCCGTCGGCCGCGTCGCGCACGGCGGCGGTCGCGAGCAGGTCGAGGGACGTGACCTTCATGTTGTGCGCGAGCGTCACAAAGCGATCTATGTTGGACAGCGCCATCTCGACGCCTTCGGGATTGAGCCGCCCGGTGGCGTCGAGGCCGCGCGCCAGGCCGCACAGGACCTTCTCGTTGAAGACCGGCAGCGGAGCGCGGCTCGCCCGTTCGTAGACGACCAGGCGGATCGAATTCGAGCCGACATCGATGATTCCCACGCGGCCCTTCCTGAGAGGGCTGCGTGAGGCGGAGGCGCCTGCGGTCGGATGGCCATCCATGCGCGCTCCCTCTAGCTGAAACCGCGGAGGATTACAGCGTCATAATGGGCGCGACGCGACGCCGCTGGCTCGATTACGAGCTCAGAACCAGTCGAGGTACCGCACCGCTCAGCTTGAGCGCGCTGCCGCGGCCGGAGAGCGACGGGTTTGTCATAAAATAGTGATGCGCGATGAAGGGTTCCTTGCCGGTCTGCGGCCGGCGGTACTCCCCCTCGGGCGACATCAGCGAGCTCTGGCCGTCATCCTTCAGGTTAGCGACCATGATCTGGTCGAGGACCTGTTCGCGCACGGTCTGGTTCTCGACCGGGCACAGGAGTTCGACACGGCGGTCGAGGTTTCGCGGCATCCAGTCAGCCGAGGACAGGAAGACCTTGGCCTCGAGGGACGGCAGCGCCTTGCCGTTGCCGAAGCACATGATGCGCGCATGTTCGAGGAAGCGGCCGACCATGCTCTTGACGCGGATATGCTCGCTGAGCCCCGGAACGCCGGGTCTCAGGCAGCAGATGCCGCGCACGACGAGGTCGATCTGCACGCCAGCCCGCGACGCATCGTAGAGGCGATCGATCAGCGCGCCATCGACCAGGGAATTCAGCTTGGCCCAGATAGCCGCCGGCTTCCCGGCCTTGGCGTTGGCGATCTCGGCGTCGATCAGGCCATAGAGCGTCGGCCGCAGCGTGACCGGTGCGAACGCGATCTTCTCCATCTGCTCGGGCCGCGCATAGCCGGTCATGTAGTTGAACAGGCGCGCCGCATCGCGGCACATCGCCGGATCGCAGGTGAAGAAGGACAGGTCGGTATAGATGCGCGCGGTGATCGGGTGATAATTGCCGGTTCCGAAATGGACGTACGTGCGAATCGACTGCGCCTCGCGGCGGACGACCATCGAAACCTTGGCATGCGTCTTGAGGTCGATGAACCCATAGACCACCTGCACGCCCGCGCGCTCGAGATCGCGCGCCCAGCGGATGTTGGCTTCCTCGTCGAAGCGCGCCTTGAGTTCGACCAGCGCCGACACGGTCTTGCCGGCCTCAGCCGCCGCGATCAGCTCCTTGACGATCGGCGAATCATGGCTGGTGCGGTAGAGCGTCTGCTTGATCGCCACGACCGCGGGGTCGCGCGCCGCCTGGCGCAGAAACTGCACCACGACGTCAAAGCTCTCGTAGGGATGGTGGACGACGATGTCCTTGGCGCGGATCGCGGCGAAGCAATCGCCGCCGAAATCGCGGATGCGCTCGGGAAAGCGCGCATTGTAGGGCTCGAACTTGAGGTCGGCCCGGTCGTCGACGATCACCGCCTTCACGTCGCCGATGTTCAGCATGCGGTCGAGATGGAAGACGTGCACGCTCTGCGTCTGCACCGGAACTTCGAGCTGGTCGAACAGGAAGTCACGCAGCTCGGCGGGCATGGCGCTGTTGACCGAGATCGAGATCAGATCGCCGCGGCGGCGGCGCTTCAGCGCGCTTTCGTAAAGCAGGACAAGGTCCTCGGCCTCCTCGTTGATCTCGACGTCGCTGTCGCGGATCAGGCGGAAGAAGGCTCGCTCGACCACCTCGTAGCCCGGGAACAGGCGCGGCAGATAGATGTCGATCAGGTCCTCGAGCGGCAGGAAGCGGATATCGGGCCCCGGCAGGCGCACGAAGCGGTCGACCTGCGGCGGCAACGGCAGCAGCGCCATCAGGGGACGACGGTCGTCCCGGCGCTGCAGCTTCAGGATCGCCGAGAAGCCGCCGTTGGGAATGAACGGAAACGGGTGCGCCGGATCGATCGCGAGCGGCGTGAGGATCGGAAATACCTGGTCGATGAAATACTGGTCGAGCCACGTCCGCTCAGCCTCGGTGAGTTCGCCCGCATCGAGCACGGCAATTCCGGCTTCGCGCAAATCGTCCTGCAGCGACGCCCAGACATCCTGCTGGTGGGCCATCAGGGCCGAGGCGCGATCGCGGATGGCCACGAGTTGTTCCGCCGGCGTCATCCCGTCATCACTCAGCAGCGTCGACCGGGTCTGCAGCATGTCGACCAGGCCTGCGACCCGGACCATGTAGAACTCGTCGAGGTTCGCCGCCGAGATCGACAGGAAGCGCACACGTTCCAGCAGAGGATGGCGCTTGTTGGTGGCCTCCTCGAGCACCCGCGTATTGAAGGCCAGCCACGACAGTTCACGATTGATGAAGCGCCGGGGGCTATCGGGTGTTATTTCGAGGCTCGAAGCCGGGTCGGAATTGAGCGCGTCCATGTGGACCCCTTAGGGGCACTCTCCCTGAATTTATGCACGGGAACGGTAGCGTCTCAACATGACCATGTCATGGCATTTAACTAAACCATTGTTCCAACTGGGTTTATCGGAATGACGGGCGTGAAGAACATTCTCCTCCTGCGCCACGCAAAATCTGCCTGGAACACGCCGCACCAGAACGATCACGACCGCCCTCTCAACGACCGCGGCGCACGGGCGGCCCGGATCATGGCGGACCACATTGCCGGCAAGGCCCCCCGCCCCGGCCTGATCCTGTGTTCCACCGCTGCCCGGACCCGCCAGACACTGGCGCCGCTCGTGAAAGCCCTCGGCAGTCCTACGCCGCCGATCTCACTGGAGAAGGAGCTCTACCTCGCTTCCGAGAGTGAGCTTCTGGAGCGCCTGCAGGCTCTGCCCGAGGACATCGAGAGCGTGCTGCTGGTCGGCCACAACGACGGCATCGGCCAAGTCGGGGCCACGCTTGCGCGCCACGGCCTCTCAATCGCCCTGGAGCGTCTCCGGGAGAAATATCCGACGGGAGCCCTGGCCACGCTCCGCCCGCCTGCGGGCCCCTGGAGCGCTCTTGCTCCGGGGACCTGTGAGCTCTTGGCCTTCGTCCGGCCCCGCGACTTCGACTCGCGCTGACGCTCAGTAGGTGCCGGGATACTGGCCGCCATCCATCAGGATGTTCTGGCCCGTCATGTAACCCGCGTGCACGCTGCACAGAAATGCGCACATCATGCCGAATTCCTCGGCCGTGCCGAAGCGGCCGGCCGGATGCGCCTTGGCGCCCGCAGCGTACTCTTCCTCGAAGGAGCGACCTGCCTTCGCCGCGCGCGCTTTTGTCGTGCCTCGCAGGCGGTCGGTGTCGAAAGGTCCCGGCAGCAGGCCATTGATCGTCACGCCATGACGGATCGTCGTGCGCGCGACGCCGGCCACGAAGCCCGTGAGGCCCGACCGCGCACCGTTGCTGAGCCCCAGAATGTCGATCGGCGCCTTTACCGAACTCGAGGTGATGTTCACGATGCGCCCGAAGCCGCGCTTCATCATGCCGTCGACACTCGCCTTGATGAACTCGATGGGCGTCAGCATGTTGGCGTCGAGCGCCTTGATCCAGTCCTCGCGGTTCCAATCCCGGAAGTTGCCCGGCGGCGGGCCGCCGGCATTGTTGACGATGATGTCGGGCTCGGGACAGGCCGCCAGTACCTGCTTGCGGCCGTCGTCGGTCGTGACGTCGACGGCGACCGCCGTGACCTTCACACCGTACTTCTTCCTGATCTCCTCAGCCGTCGCGTCGAGTTCCGACTTGGTGCGCGCGTTGATGACCAGATCGACGCCTTCGCCCGCCAGTGCCATGGCGCAGCCCTTGCCCAGTCCCTTGCTCGCCGCGCAGACGATGGCCTTGCGGCCCTTGATGCCCATATCCATTTGTGTTTCCCCTCTTAATTCACGCGCGTCCAGAGTTGCGTCTTGCCGAACATCGGTGTGCCGACATAACCACGCAGGCGAAGTTTCCCGTCCGGCTGCAGGCTGATGTTGGCATTGTAGATCTTACCATCCTCGCCGTTGTAGACCTTGCCGTCCTCGAACGCGTTGGGCTCGGCGGTCTTCTTGAAGCCCCAGATCAGCGGCATGCCGATCACCTTCCGCGTGCGCAACGACAGGTTCTCGTTGCGATAGTCGGTGGCGGCGTCGGCCGCGATGGCGGCACCATCCGGCCCTTTGGGATTGATGAGGTTGGCGACAAAGCCACAGAGGGGGCCGGCCGCGGCATCCGGGCAGGGTCCGATCCGGATCTGGGCAACGCCCGACTCCGAGAGCCATGTTCCCATCACCGTCCCTTGCTGCGCCGAGGCCGTCGAGGCAGCAACGCAAAGTCCAAGGACAGTCAGAAGCATCTTCATCGTCTCACCCCCTTCAGGACACACCGGCGATATCCATCAGCACGTCCGCCGCCAGCCGGCGATCGATTTCGCGTCGCTCTACCAACGCGCGTCGATCAAGTGCCGCGACGACCCGCCGAGCCGCTTCCGCCGAACGTTCCATGTGCGAGACGAGATACTGCACGACGCCCGCACCTGCATGCAATTGCCTGTCCGCCAGCTGCTTCAGAATGATCGACCCCAGCAACTCGTCGTCGGGTGGCGCCATGGCGACGGCCGGCGCCGCGCGCAACCGCGAGGCCAGGTCCGGCAATGCGATCGACCAGCGTGCGGGCGGCTCGGGCGAGATCAGCAGGAGGTGCCCGCTCCGCTCGCGCACGAGGTTGTACAGATGGAAGAGTCCACGTTCGGGCGCCCGTTCCGCCTCCTCTATCACGATCGCGGGCGAGGACGCCGCGAGGTCCGTGAGCTGGGCGACGCTTTTACGCTCGAGGTCGGCGCCGGCCATGACGACCGCGCCGCTGCGTGCCGCCCAGATCCGGCCGAGATGAGTTTTGCCGCACCCGGTCGGGCCGTTCAGCGACAGCACGGGCGCCGGCCAGTCCGGCCAGCGGTCGATCCATGCCAGCGCCTCGCGATTGCCGTCGGCCACGACGAAATCTTCCCGCGCGTAGGTCGGCGGCGGCAAGGCGAGTTCCAGGGTGAGCTGGTTTGGCATGGCCTGCCTCAACTGGACGCACCGCCGCGATAGAGGGCGCTCTCGCGATAGCGACCGATGAAATGGCGCACGATTACGCCAAGGACCGCCGCGACCGGAACGGCGATCAGGACACCGACGAAGCCGAACAGCGTGCCGCCCGCCAGCAGCGCGAACATGATCCAGACCGGATGCAGGCCGACGCGGTCGCCGACCAGCTTGGGCGACAGGACATTGCCTTCCAGCGCCTGCCCGACCAGGAACACCGCGGCGACCTTGCCGACCCCGATCCACTCCGGCGGGAACTGAGCCAGCGCCATGCCGAGCGCCATCACGGCGCCGACGAACGTGCCGACGAAGGGGATGAACGAAATCGCGCCCGCGATCAGGCCGATGACCAGGCCGAACTGAAGGTCCACGAGTGTCAGCCCGACCCCGTAGATCGTTGCGAGCGCGAGACAGACCAGTGCCTGCCCCCTCAAATAGCCCGCGATGGCGGCATTCGATTCGCGGGTAAGCTTGCGGATCGTATCGGCATGTTCGAGCGGCAGGGCGCTGTCGATGGCCGCGAGGATCTTTTCCCAGTCTCGCAGCAGGT
This sequence comes from Rhodospirillales bacterium, assembly GCA_013205335.1. Taxonomy (GTDB): domain Bacteria; phylum Pseudomonadota; class Alphaproteobacteria; order Reyranellales; family Reyranellaceae; genus Reyranella. Next base: position 2,026 of record JABMNB010000426.1, on the reverse strand, counting down.
AGAACGTCACGACAGGCGTAATGAACAGCAGACCCAACAGGTTGATGATCGCCACGCCGCGCTGGGCCAGCATACCGGCAATACCGCCGGCGAAGGCAAGTCCCTTCCCTGCCCATTGGGTGGCTTCAGCCTGCAGATTGTGGACGCTGAGCGGTTCGAGCCCGAGCCTTATGCGCAACGGCTCGATCAGCGGCTGGATACGGCCCATCGCCTTCACGAAGTATTCGGGTGCGCTGACGACCAGGGAATGGATCTGGCCGAACAGCGGCGGCAAGATCGCCATCACCACACCGACTGCCACGAGAACCGCCAAGATCGTCACCAGCGTGGTTGCCATGGCGCGCGAAAGTCCCGTTCGCTGAAGACGCGTAACGACGGGATCGAGGAAATACGCCACGACCATGCCGACGACGAAAGGCAGCAGGATGTCGTTCAGCAACCACAGGAGCAGCAAAAAGACGGCCGCCGCGGCAACCCAGAAACGCCAGCGCCCTGCAGATGCAGATTGACCCATGGATCAGGCTCCGAAGTTTGCGCTCACCGCGCCTGCAGTTGCCACTTGTCCGCGTCCCTGGACAGGATCAGTCCTGCCTGCGCGAGGGTGCGCTGCAGCTCGTCGGAAGACCCGAAAAAATCCAGCCGCAGTTCCGCGCGGTCCGTTTCGAGTGTCTTCACCGTCACGCCCTTCACGGCCGGGATTGCACCGAGCCGCTGGCGCACCTGCACCCAGTCGCCCAGCGCCCGGATCGGCACCACGACGTCGAGAGAATCCTGCGAATCGCGGCGCACCGTGCCGATGCCGCGCCAGTCCTGGTCGGCCTTGGCGTGGATCGCCTTGGCCGCGCCGGGGAGATCGGCCGCAGCAGCGACCGGAACGCGCGGAATTTCGCTGCGTGCTCCGGTTTGCGTGTCGTAGCGCAGGCCACCGACCGTGAGAGCGCCGGACTCCTTGTCGCCCTCGACAGTGGCCACGATGATCGTCGGCGCGCGATAGCGCTCGTTGAGCCTCGCCAGCGCGGAAACGTCGCCGACATAGGCCTGTTCCGCCGTGAGCGCGCCCTGGTCGGTCGGATCGCCGCGGAGCAGGGTGACCGGCACCGCACTGCCGGCAGTGTCGAGCTGCTGCCAGGCCTCGCGCCAGGCATTGCGGTCGTTGAGCGGCTCCACGCCGGCCGCGCCTTTCCAGAGCGGGATCACCAGGGCCGGCCGCGGCACGGTCTCGACCACCTTGGCCCCGGCCCCGCTCAGGTACGATTTCACCGCATCGGGCGCGAAAACGACGTTCAGCGTGCCGATGTAGCGGCCAGGCGCCGAGCGCTCCCGCACGAATTCGACGCCGCGAACCATGTTCTCGAGCTGCGCATCGTCGACCTGCGGCAACCGCCCGCGATCCTCCGCGGAGACCATGCGGTTCACGAGGAGGCCGAGGGCCTTGCGCCTTGCCTCACGGATGCCCTGCTGGCGAGCCTGGACGGCGTCCGCCCCGCTGACGTCGACTTCGACCCCCGTCACGTCATAGCCGGTGCCCCCGGGAGACTGCGCCAGGGCGACGTTTGCGGCGAGGACCGCCAGGAGCGCGGCAGCTATCGTGGAAAAGACGCGGCCTATCGGCATTGCGGGGGTCCGGTTTTTGGCTATGTTCGCGCACCCTTACTAGCATGAATGAGCCCGGCTTGAAGCCTGACGCCCCCGGCCACAATCGGCCCCCCCTCACCTACAAGGACGCCGGCGTCGATATCGATGCAGGCGACGACCTCGTCGAGCACATCAAGCCGCTCGCCCGCAGCACGAACCGGCCAGGCGTCATGGGCGGGCTTGGCGGCTTCGGGGGGCTGTTCGATCTGAAGGCAGCGGGCTTCACCGACCCGATCCTCGTCTCCGGGACCGACGGCGTCGGCACCAAGCTCAAGGTCGCCATCGAAGCCGCCGTTCCCGACACGGTCGGCATCGACCTCGTGGCGATGTGCGTCAACGACATCGTGGTGCAGGGCGCCGAGCCGCTGTTCTTCCTCGACTACTACGCAAG
>JABMNB010000425.1 GCA_013205335.1 Rhodospirillales bacterium | reverse complement strand
GCGGCCATAGGGCGGCTTCAGGCCGACTATACCGCAGAACGCCGCCGGCGGGCGGATCGAGCCGCCGGTGTCGGTGCCGGTGCTGCCCGGCACCATGTAAGCCGCGACAGCGGCGGCCGAGCCGCCCGACGAACCTCCGGGCACCAGCTTGCGGTTGTCGCCCTTGCGCTTCCACGGATTCTCGACGCCGCCGAAATGGCTGGTCATGTTCGACGAGCCCATGGCGAACTCGTCAAGGTTGGTCTTGCCGACCATCACCGCGCCAGACTTCCACAGCTTCGCCGTCACGGTGCTCTCATACTGAGGCACGAAGCCCTTGAGGATGTTCGACGCCGCCGTCGTCTGCACGCCTTCGGTGCAGAACAGGTCCTTGATCGCCAGCGGCACACCCTCGAGCAGGCCCGCCTCGCCTTTGGCCCGGCGCGCGTCGGAGGCCTTGGCCATCTCGCGCGCCTGATCCGGCGTCTCGGTGATGAAGGCGTTGAGCGCGCGATGCTCGTCGAGCTTCTTCAGGTGCGCATCCGCCACCTCGACGGCGCTCGCCTCTTTGCTGGCAAGTGTCGCCGAGAGCTGCGCGATGGTCAGATCGGTAAGAGCTGCCATTGCCTACTCCACCACTTTCGGCACGGTGAAGAAGCCGCCGGCATTCCTGTCGGACGGATCGATGTACACCGCGCCACCCGGCGCGTTGGCCAGCACCTTGGCCGCGACGCCGCCGTCGGTGACCTTGTCGGCCCGCATCGGCAGCGTCACGTCGGAGACCGACGACATCGGCTCGATATTGTTGGTGTCGACCTCGTTCAACTGCTCGATCCAGGCAAAAATGCCCGAAAGCTCGCCGGCAAGCGGCGCAAGCTCTTCTTCAGGAACCTTGAGACGAGCCAGCCGCGCGATGCGCGCCACCGTGTCCTTGTCGAGCGACATTCCAGCACTCCAAAACGCTCATAAAACAACGCAATAATCGCGGTTGGTAGCGGTTTTGCCCTTCCCGGGCAACCGAACGTGCGTGCTGCGCTAGGCGCGGCGGGCAGCCACTTCCTCGATCGCGGCCCGCACCTCGGGCTTGCGCGACAGGAGCTGGTTGAAATCCTTCTTGTAGAGGACCAGCAAGTGGCAATAGCCGTTGGCGACGACGTCGGCGTTGCGCGGCTGGGCACTCAGAAGGCCCATCTCGCCGAAGAAGTCACCCTCCTTCAGCGTCACCGTGACGGTGCGAGCATGGACCGTCACTTCACCGGCGGCAACGAAGTACATGGCATCTGACGGCCCGCCGACCCGAATGATCTTTTCTCCCGGGAACGCGACGAGTGCGCGAAGCCGCTCGCCGACCTGGACGATGGTCTCCCGGTCCAGAGCCGCGAACAGCGACACGCGGCCGATCATGGCCTGCAGTTCGAGGCCGAGGTCGAGCGGCGGACGCTGGCTCACGGCACCGCGCCGTTCGGCGAGTTTGTCCCGGAGGTCATTGTAGACCTCGCGGCTGATGATGCCCTCGTGCAGCCGGCGGGCATATTCCGCCGCCTCGAAACGAATGGCGGCCCGTTCGAGCTGGCGCTGCTGCACCGACTCGGAGTAACCGGGATATTGCAGCGAGAGTGCCTTGAGCGCTCCCTCCACGCCCAACTGGCGGTTACCGATCAATGCGGCCAGGCTTTTCTCGGCATCCTGCTCCAGGAGGTCGGCGATCGAGTGCGCATTGAACACTGCGAGTTCACCCAGGACGCTGAGCGACACCATCAGGATCTCGAACCGATCGGCCAGCCGATCGGTCAGCATGCGCTCGAAGCCAAAGCGTCGATGCAGCCACAGCGCGACGCGAAAGCCATTGTCGGGTTTCGATATCTCCTCGAGCCACTCTTCGTAGCCCTTCACCCCCTTGTCACGGACCGTGTCGATCAAACGGTCGGCGTTGGCCGCGAGGATCGCGACCATGCGGCGCGACAGGATCTGCTGCTGGAAAAGCTCGAGATAGAGTTCCTTCTCGTGCGTACAGAGCGTCACCAGGCCGATCTTGACGCGCTCCTCGAGATCGAGTGCCAGGTCCGGCGGCACCGGTTCCACACCGGCGTCGCCCGCGGAGGCTGGATCGACGGCAAATCCGTCCGTGCGCTCATTATGCTGGCGTATGATCTCCTGGAGATGCCGCTCGACGTTGATGCGCGAAAGCGCGAGGACGCGGTCGCGTATCGCGAGTTCGAGGCGACTGAGCTTGTCGAGACCGAACACCTGCATGACGAGTCCGAGGGTCGTGGCATTCACGAAAAGCGTGAACAGCACGAACAGGACGGCCGAGATGGCGATGAAGTCGCGGGTCGCTTCGGGAAGCTGCTGGTTGCCGGCGGCGACCATGGCCAGCACGATCGTCACCGCCCCGCGCAGGCCTCCCCAGACCAGGATCGCCTTGTAGCGGCGGTTCACCGGCTGGACGAGCTTGAAGGTTTCGAGGACCGGCAGCATGCCGAACACGACCAGCGAGCGGGCCGCGAAGGCACCGACGGCAACGGCCGCAACGCCCCAGACATAGAGCCAGGTGATCTTCAGCAGCACGTCGGCCGCAATCATCGAGGCCAGTACGAAGATGAGGCAGTTGGCCCAGAATTCGAGCTGGGCCCAGATCTGGCGCAGTGCCGTCCACTGCCGTGGATGGAGATGTGTCGGCCCGTAGGCCGCCACGGTGAGCGCGGCCATGACGACCGAGACGACGCCGGAGACGTGAAGATAGCGGTCGGCGACGATGAAACTGAGATAGGTGAGGCTTACGGTGACCGAGGCGATCGCGGCATCGGAGTCACCCAGTCGCGGCAGGATCATCATTGCCACCCTGGCCATGGCGAAGCCCAGTGCCAGACCACCGACGAATTCCCGCAGGAACACGCCGACCGCCGAGGTCGGATCGGCCGGCATGGCGGCTGACGGATCGAGTGACGTACGCGCCACCAGGATGCCCATGAACAGGCCGAAGGCCGCAATGGCCACGGCGTCGTTCAGCAGCGACTCGCCCTCGGCCAGGATCGAGAGCCGCTTGGGTGCGCCGACGTCGCGGAAAATGCCGATGACGGCCGCCGGATCGGTCGTCGAGACGACGGCGCCCAGCAGGAGGCAGACGACGATGTCGATGCCGGTCGCAAAATGTACAGGCTCTTCCGGGAATCGAGTGGGTGATTTTGGGGGATCATAGGGCGGGCAGCATGCAGGTGAGGACCTTGAGACGGAGATATTCTTCGTCACGCAATCCGTAGGCT
>JABMNB010000051.1 GCA_013205335.1 Rhodospirillales bacterium | reverse complement strand
TTCGCGGCCGTGGCCAGCACGGAGAGGCCGAGCACGATGGCGCTGATGATGACGGCGTAATCCATCGAAAGACTCCTTCGCAACCAGCCTAACGGCGAAACAGGAGAAAACCAGCGGCCCGGGCTGCAATTTTTGGCATGCTTTTCGCGAGGCTCGTGTCTAGACTTGGCGCGTAGAATGGAAAAGGAGTCCAGCGGATGACTGAGCCCACGCGAGAAGCACCCGTCACGAAGGTTGCTGCAGACGGAGCTTCTCCGCTCATCTCTGCTCTTCAGCAGGGTTCTGAATCGAGCCTTCCGGCGCGCAAGGCGTCGATCGACGACTTCCTGAAGCGCAACGAGGAGGTCCTCGCGAAGGACCGTGAGGAATTCCAGTCCTACCTCGTCGCGAAGCATGAACAGGCGACGCGCAAGGCCAAGCAGGAAGCGGCCAGGCCGCAGACCAAGACCAAAACGAAGATGAGCCGGCGCACGATGTTGAACGTCGCCGTCGGCACCGCCGCCACCGCCGAAGTCGCCGTGTTGGGCTACAGCGCGATGGGCGGTGGCTCGTCGTCGGACAACGGGATCTTTCAGGCGGCCGGCACGGGCGCCCAGCAATCGCCGATCACCCGCGAAGTCGTCGATTCACGGGCCGACATCAGGGGCCGCAGCCTCGGCAACTGGGTGGCCCTGCTGCCGACCAAGATGGGCGGCGGCACTTATGCGATCGATCTCAACTCCAATCGCGTGCTGGGCTCGATCTGGTACTGGAACTACGGCGACTACAATCCGATCAGCCATCATCTCTGTGCGTTCCCGAGCTCCGATCCCGCGCACGGCTTCGAATTCGTGAACTCGACGCAGGGCGGCCAGAACTCGTTGATCTACGGCATCCCGACCAACGTGACGGCGGAGAACGTGCCGGGCGGCACCAACATCTACCGCGTGCGCTACGACGGCACGCAGATGCAGATGATCGAGAACGTGTCCGAGACGACCGGCCTCGGCCTCAGCACGCACGTCACGGTCAATCCGAAGGACGCGCAGTCCTATTTCGTGACCGACGGCCAGAAGGACATCGCCGCCTGCTTCGATCGCACCACCTCGCGCGTGAAGGCTGCGCTCAGGTTCGACTGGTCGCCGAACGTGCCCGAGCTACGCAATGCATGGATCAAGGGCGGCACGCTCACCATCAAGAAGATCTACCCCGACGAGAAGACCGGCCTCTACAATCTGCGCGGCACCAGGGGCAACAAGATCGATTGGGAAATGGTGCCGATGGGCGAGCTGTTCGTCGAGGAAGGCTCGCTGCCCGGCGAGGCGCCGCTGACGCTCACCGGGACCGACGGCACGATCTGGCATCCGGAAGGCCGCTGGGCCGCCACCGTCGTGCGCCTGTGCGGCGGCATCTGCATCCTCGACCCCGAGAAGAATTTCGAGCCGGCCGCCTTCCTGCAGTTCAACAAGGATTCCCAGGACCAGTACAAGGTCGAGAAGATCGACAAAGACACGTGGCAGGTCGTCTTCGACAAGATCCATTCGCCGGGTCACGAGATCGGCTTCTCGCCCGACGGCAAGTTCCTCGTGATGATGAACAATCTGCGGGAAAACAACTGCTCGGTCTTTTCCTGCGTCGATCCCGACCCGACCAAGTGGCGCAAGGTCGCGCACGTCGAGGATCCGTTGTGGCGCGGCAAATATCCCAATCCGTTCCACATGGTCTTCTCGATGGACAGCTCGAAGCTCTATCTGTCCATCCTGCATCCGTCGCCGGCCTACAGCGGCATCATGGTGATCGACACCAGGACCTGGACGATCCTCAAGGAGATCCAGGGCATCGGGCCCGACCTGCAGGCGCCGGCCATCACCTACGACGGCAAATACGTGCTGACGCCGTTCAGCGGCTTCCAGCGCCAGTCGAGCGGCATCGCGGTCATCGACACCTCGACCGACACGCTGATCGGCATCCTGCCGAGCAACGGCGGTCATCATGACTGCGTGATCATCCCGACCAAGCTGGAGCACATGAAGC
>JABMNB010000424.1 GCA_013205335.1 Rhodospirillales bacterium | reverse complement strand
CTTCGCGGGCTTGGAGGACTTGGGCAGGCCGCGGATGTGGCCGACCGACGCCTTCACGACGAAGCCCGGGCCCAGGTACTTCTCGATGGTTTTGGCCTTCGCCGGGCTCTCGACGATTACGAGGTCGTAGGCGCCGGACGGGACGCGGGTCGACTCGGCCCGACCTGCGGAGCGAGGGGCGGCGGTCCGGCGGGAACGCTTTTTCGTGGCCGCCTTCTCCATCGTCGTCCGATTTTCTCCTTCCCGAAAGGCGTTCGGCTAACTCCGGTTTCGAGGTCCGTCAATCCTGCCCCTCCCCGGGCCTGCCGGCCGAGGACGCCCTGGCGAGGCTGCCGGACGGCCCGCGGAGCACCTCTCCACGGATCTCCAGGTCGAGGAGATCCTCAATGATTCCGGGCACTTTACGACCGAGCCGGAGGGCGATCGCATCGGCGCTCGAAGCCCCTTCGGAGATGGCCTCGAGAATTTTGACGCAGGGCTCCAACAGCCCACCGGATCGCTCCCTGCCGGGAAGCCGGGACAACCCGGGCAGCTCCCCGAGGACGTCCGCGACCCCCTCGACGAGCCGCGCCCCCTGCTTGAGCAGCCAGTGAGGCCCGTGCGACCGGGGCGAGTTGACCTGCCCCGGCACGGCGAAGACCTCGCGCCTCTGTTCGAGGGCATGCCGGGCAGTCGAGAGCGAGCCGCTCCGAAGCGTCGCCTCGACCACGACCACCCTTCGCAAGCGCCATAAAGGCCCTTATCGGTCGTTCGGGAAGCCGCGTCAACCTCGGCAAGGACGGCCGCCTCAAGGGCACGATCCGAATCTAAGGACGGCGAGTCCAGCACGTTCGTCACCGTGCGCATCGAGGAGCCCGACGAGCCGATCGATTTTACGCCGCGGTTCGAGGATGCCGCACCGCGTCAGCGGCAACTCGGCGGCGTTGACCGGTCGGAGCGGCCATGCGTCGTCGAGTACCAAGAGCGCGACGATCGCCGCTGAGGCGTGCTGGCCCAAGTTCGTCGGAGCGCGAGTTCTGAAGTCGAGTACCAGGACAGCGTCGGCCGCCGCTGAAGAGGGGTGGCCGGATTCGGACTTGTGTCGGACCGGAGATGTGTGATTCGGTCTCTCCATGAAAAGCAAGACTCGGCTGCTCACCCGCCCCCTGTCGTCTTTACGCCCGCTGGTCGCCCTGAGTGTAGCCCTCGTCACGCTGGGCGCTCCGCTCGCGGCAGGCGCCGTGGTTCTCAAATCACAGCTTACCTGTCAGGCGATGCTCTCTAAAAGTGGCGAGAAATACTTGACGACGATTCTGAATGTTCTCATCAAATGTAGAACAAAGGACGCTTCGAGCGGAACCGTGAATGCCTGCACGGCAAGCAGCGTGAGATCCTCGATCGACCTTGCAGTAAATGTTTTCGATCTCAAGGTGGGGAAGGCCTGTACGCCGCTTTCGGAGGCGGCGCTGACCGGCCCGCGCCCCGCGGGTCTCGGCATGGTGGCGATGGACCGACTTCCCGCCATGCAACGGGCCGAATATGATCGGCTCGCCGATGGGCTGGTCGATCTCCTCTATGGCGAGAGCGGAGACTCTGTGCCGACGCAGACGACGTCAACTCAGATTATTACGGCTTCGCTCGCCTGTCAATCGGCTCTCGACAAGGCTGTTGCGAGCCAGGTTGGCAATTCCTTCAAGGAGCTTGGAACCCTCTGCCACTACAAAGAGGATCGGGGCAAGACCGTCATCGGCACGCCCTTTCGGATTACCGATGCTTGCCTTGATTTCTCCAAGGTCAAGCTGGACGCGGCGGCGGCCAAGCTCAAGGTCGGCGTTGCCTCGATATGTTCAGAGAGTGCCATGCAGGAGCTGTCGGCTTGTGCGGGCACGCCCGGCGCGACTCGTACGGTTTCGGCGGTGGCCTCGTGCCTGCTCGACCGAGCCCGCGACACGGTGGCTGCAGCGCTCGACGCCGGGCACGGCCAGAGTGGGCCACGAGTTGCAGGGCGAGTTGCAGTCAGTTTGAGAGGGACAGAGGCTTCGTTCATCTTGGCGGACGAGACGATGCTGCTGGTCGCGGCGGATGGCTCCACCACCACCGGGCAGAGCGACGTCAATGGTCGTGTCGAGTTCGAGGCACGGCCGCTTGAGCGCTATCGCCTCTGTCGCGACCGCCAGGGCTCGGAGAGTACGTACCGAGCGTGCGCCAGTGGGCCGATCGACGTCGTCCGGCGTGCGGTTTTCTTCGAGCAGAAGACGCTGGAGTTGCCTCTAATAAGTACGGAAGAAACAGTGTTTGCTGGCGTGGTTCTCCGCAGAGATGGCGAACCTTGTGTTGATTCAAATACGCACGCCGATTTCGCCATGCGAGGCAAGGTTTCTCTCGTGACGCCGCGAGGTGAGGTTGTAAATAGCGAGCGGGAGGTAGCCGCAGACGGTAGCTTTCTTCTGCTTGCGCCTGCATTCGGCGAATATGTCGTGCGAGCGCATTGCGGCGATGAGGCGATCACGCAGAGCGTGTCGGCCAGCGGCACCACGGAAGGGGCTACAACACTTGAATTACGGGGAACCACGCAGAACATGCCACTTCCCACGGTCCGCATGACGACGCTTGGAGGCACGCCGATCACCGACCCCCAGACTATCAGCAGCGGTCAAACAATTGTATTGAGCGCCGTTTTCGCTACGGCGGATAACTACCCGGTTTCGGGGATCGAGCCCAAGTTTCGCTGGCGGGTCACCAAGGGCGACGGTGAATTGCAGAGTGTTGACCAGACCACGGGAAGCTCGAACTCGCGGGTCAGGTTCAAGGTTGGTGATCGTCGGGTCCCGAATCAGGTGACGGTTTGGGCGAGCGACGGACGTGGCGGGTCGAAGGCTTGGATTTTTGTTATCTACCCGATTCTGGGATTCACCCCCTGTGCGCTGCTTTCTCTCCTGACCGATCAGGACGATCTCTGCAAACAGGGCTACACGCCGAATACTCCCGATCCAGCCGGCGGCCACGATAAATTCCTGACCTATAAGTTCGATAATCGACCACTGAACAGCGAGAATGAGTCTTGCCTCTATTATAATATCGTCGATCCGCAATGTGTCGATCTTGATTGCGACGGGGTGGTTGATCCGGGGACCGATCCGAGTGGCAAGTGCAAACGAATGACGCTCGGCGGCTGGTGGCAGAAGAACGGCTTCGATTCTTCGACTGGGCTCGGCGCGGATGTGGCCAGCGGCTGGTACCTGAACAGCAACGATCTCGGTTTCGGTCGCGAGATGCATTGTCGCGTGACCTCGTGGGGGGGGCCAGTCGCCTGGAACCTGATAAGCAAAGATCGCGGTTTCGGGGCGGAGCCTTCGTTCTTTCCAAATTTCGACACCACGACCGCGCCGCTTTCGTCGGTCCTGCTGCTCGACGCGCTCGAGCCAGAGTTCAAGGCTGCTGGCACCCTGAAGGACTGGCAGTCGCTCTTCGGCCTATTTCCGTCCACCGTTGCCTGCTACGTTGCCAATTATACGACGGATCTTTGTTTCGATTATCCGACCAATCATCCCGGCAACGCCGATCTGGCTTTTCAGGGGCAACTGGAGATTGAGGCAAACCCAACCGTGAACCCGGCGCGTGCCTATGGCACGGTCGCGATGGAGTTCCGCGCGGTGGAGGGATTCGGCTCGCTCGGGCCGATCACCAAATTTTTTGTCTACGGTGGTCGGGTTGCTGCCAGCAAAAGGATTGGTGCAGCGAATTTGGATGGCTGCGGCGCAAAGAACGTGCCACAGGTCTGCATGAACTGCCACGGCGGTGCCTGGAGCGACACTAGCGTGCTCGATGCGATTGTCGCTGGCATTGATGAAGACGCCGGTGTCCTCGCTGGCATTGACGCAAGCGATACGGCCCATGGTGACGTCGGGTTCGAGACTCGCAAGGACCTGTTGCAAGCACTCACGCGCGGCGAGAGCGGATTCTCAAGCTTCTTGCCTTTTGACCCAAAGACCTACCAGTTTCCGGCGGCTGCCGGCGAGGCGGCGCAGCACGACGGGATCCGGCGACTGAACCAGATCGTGCACTTGACGGAGCCGTCGGACGCGATCGATGAGTTGATTTACGGTTGGTACGGGAACAATCTGTCGAGCGGACTTTTTGCCCCCTGGCGACCAGCGGCGTGGAACGACGACGGCGCAGCCGCAGGCGATGAGTCAGACCTTTACGATGATGTCTACGCCTTGAGTTGCAGGGGCTGCCATGCGGCACATTATTCGTTTGATTCGCCATATTTTCCTTCCCCCTCTCGGCTCTGTGCAGATTCCAACACGGGCGAAGCCGGCGCCTTACCGTGCCCTTTCGGCACGCCCGGGTGCTACCGGCCGACCATGCCCCACGCCAAGCTGACCTATCTGAATCTGTGGCAAAGTGCTTTCCCCCAGCTCGATGCCCTGTCGACCCTGGAGACGTGGTACGCGGCGACGGTGAACAACTTCGTGAGTTGTGATTAGAGGCGGCTATAGCGGTAGACCGGGTCAGGCTCCCGGATGGAACTTTCGATCATCGACGTGGGACCGCTTTGCGGCAAAGGCGGCGTTAGCGAGGCCGCTGCCGCGCATATCGGCAAGGCCTGTCGAGCGAGTGGCTTTTCCTACGCGGTCGGACACGGCGTGGACGAGGGCTTGCAGACCCGGCTCTTCGAATCGAGTCGGCAGTTTTTTGAACTTGATGAAGCGACGAAACTAGCGATCGATATGAAGCACGGTGGCCGGGCCTGGCGGGGCTTCATCCCGCTTGGCCGCGAACTCGCCTCAGGTTTTCCCGAGCTCAAGGAGGGGTGGGCTCAAGGCGTCGGTGCAACGTAAGTCACCATTTTATCAGCCGGCGTGTAGTAGTCCAGCGTCTTGCGCGGTCGCGTGTTGAGGCGGCGCGCGACCGCGTTGAGATTCGCCTGAGTGTAGGTTGAGAGGTCGGTGCCGTCGGGAAAATACTGTCGCAACAGACCGTTCATGTTTTCATTCGAGCCGCGCTGCCAGGGACTGTGTG
>JABMNB010000423.1 GCA_013205335.1 Rhodospirillales bacterium | reverse complement strand
GTGATAGCGCAGCTCCGAGATGTTAGCCGCGCCCGGCTCGACGCCGATCGCGATGCTGATGTCGTGCACCTCCTGCGAGCTCGCGACATCGCCGTGCTCGAGCTCCCAGGTGTTCAGGATCTTGCCGCGCAGCGGCATGATCGCCTGGAAGGTGCGATCGCGCGCCTGTTTGGCCGAGCCGCCGGCCGAATCGCCCTCGACGATGAACAGCTCGGAGAGCGCCGGGTCGCGCTCCTGGCAGTCGGCGAGCTTGCCGGGCAGAGAACTCACGTCGAGCGCGCCCTTGCGGCGGGTGAGTTCGCGGGCTTTTTTCGCGGCCTCGCGGGCGGCGGCGGCCTCGACGACCTTGGTCAGGATCTTGCGCGTCTCGGAGGGATGCTCCTCCAGCCACTGGCCGAACTTGTCGGCCACCACGGACTCGACGACCGGGCGCACTTCCGAGGACACCAGCTTGTCCTTGGTCTGCGAGGAGAATTTGGGATCGGGCACCTTGACCGAGAGCACGCACGTCAGGCCCTCACGCATGTCGTCGCCGGTGAGTCCGACCTTTTCCTTCTTGGAGATGCCGCTTTCGTCGGCGTACTTGTTCAGCGTGCGTGTCAGCGCGCCGCGGAAGCCCGCCAGATGGGTGCCGCCGTCGCGCTGCGGGATGTTGTTGGTAAAACACAGCATCGTCTCGTGATAGCTGTCGTTCCACTGCATCGCGACTTCGACCGAGATTCCTTCCTTCTCGCCGCGAATCGACACCGGCGGATCGTGAAGCACCGACTTGTTGCGGTCGAGATACTTGGCGAAGGCCTCGACGCCGCCCTCGTAATACAGCTCGGAAATCTTGTGCTCGGCGGCCCGTTCGTCGGTCAGCACGACGCGCACGCCGGAGTTCAGGAAGGCGAGCTCGCGCAGGCGGTGCTCGAGCGTGGCGAAATCGAATTCGGTCTTGGTGAAGGTGCCGGTCGAGGGCAGGAAGGTTACTTCCGTTCCGTGCTGGCCCTGGTCGGCCTCGCCCACGATCTTCAGGTCGCCCTCCGGCTCGCCGTGCCGAAAGACCATGTGGTGTTCCTTGCCGTTGCGCCAGATGCGCAGGTCGAGTCGCGCGGACAGCGCGTTCACGACCGCAGCGCCCACGCCGTGCAGGCCACCCGACACCTTGTAGGAGTTCTGGTCGAACTTTCCGCCGGCGTGGAGCTGCGTGAAGATCACGTTGGCAGCCGAGATGCCTTCTTCCTTGTGGATGTCGGTCGGCACGCCGCGGCCATTGTCGCGCACCGTGACCGAGCCGTCGCCGAGCAGGATGACGTTGACCTTGTCGCAATATCCCGCCAGCGCCTCGTCGATTGCGTTGTCGACGATCTCGTAGACCATGTGGTGCAGGCCGGTGCCGTCGTCGGTGTCGCCGATATACATGCCCGGACGCTTGCGGACGGCCTCGAGGCCGCGCAGCACCTTGATGGAATCGGCGCCGTAGTCCTCGGCGCCCGGCGTGATGTCGTTGTCGCTCATGGTCCTGGCTTTCGGAAAGGTGTTCAGACCGCCGCGATCGATCCGTCGGCTACGCGCAGGATCTGCGCGCGGCCGGCAAGCGGCGCAAAGAGTTCGGCATCGGTGCCGGTCATCCAGCTCTGGACGCCGAGCGCCACCACCTCGTCGAACAGCGCCAGCCGGCGCTCCGCATCGAGATGGGCCGCGATTTCATCGAGCAGCAGCAGCGGTGGCCGACCGCGCGACAGTGCCACCAGCCTTGCGTGCGCCAGCGCGATCGAGACGAGGACGGCCTTCTGCTGGCCGGTCGAGCCTTCGGCCGCCGGCAGGTCGAGGTCGAGATGGCGCACCGCGAGGTCGCTGCGATGGGGCCCGCAGGACGTCGTGCCGGCTTCGGCGTCGCGCGACCGGCTCGCGGCCAGTTCGCTGCGCAGCCGGTCTTCGACATCGATCGCGGCCATCGTGGCCACCCAGCCGTCGACCTCGCCGGTCATGGCCAGGGACGCTCGCGGGAACGGGCCGACCCCCAGCCGCGCGGCGGCGTCGAGACGCTGCACCGTGTCGGCGCGGGCCGAAGCGAGCGCCACACCATGGCGGGCCATCGTGTCTTCCAATGCCGTGAACCAGTGCGGGTCGCGATTGCCTTCACCGAGCAGCCGCGAGCGCTGGCGCATCGCGTTCTCGTACGCCGCGACGCCGCCCGCATGCCCGGGATGCAGCGCCGTCACCAGCCGGTCGAGGAAACGCCGGCGCTCGGTCGTGCCGTCGAGGAACAGGCGGTCGAGCTGCGGCGTCAGCCACACCGCCGCGACATGCAGGCCGAGGGCCGTCTGGCTCTGCATCGGCCGGCCGTCGATCCGCACGGCACGGCGCGGCAGGCCGCCGTCGCTGCGGCCGGCTTCGAGGCCGGTGCCGATGGCGACCCGGCCCTCGGGCGTGTCCAATGTGGCGGCGACCGCCCAGCCGGCGGCCGTGGGCTCCTCGCCGCGCGAGCGGCGGCAGACATCGTCGAGCTTGGCGCGCCGCAGACCGCGCCCGGGCGCCAGAAAGGAGAGCGCCTCCAGCAGGTTGGTCTTGCCCGCCCCGTTGGCGCCGACGAGGACGACGGGCTCGAGACCGCAATCGAGGCGGAGCTGGCGATAGTTGCGGAAGTCGGTGAGGCGAAGCTGGCGCACGGCGAGGAGTGCCGGCGCAGCGCCCGATACGGCGTCGGAAGAATAAGCGAGGGCGCTGATGGCCTGTGCCGTCATACCCGCATCGGCATGAGCACGTAGAGCGCGCTCTCGTCGGCACCGTCGCGCACCAGGGTGGGCGAGCCGGCATCGGCCATCAGGAAGCGTGCTTCGGCACCCACGATCTGCTCGGTGATGTCGAGCAGGTAGCGCGAATTGAAGCCGATCTCGAGGGCCGTGTCCTTGTATTCGACCTCGATCTCCTCGGTGGCGCTGCCGGCGTCGGGGCTGGTGGCCGAGAGCGTGACGATGCCCTTGGCGACCGCCAGCTTGATGGCGCGCGACTTCTCCGTGGAGATGGTCGAGACGCGGTCGACGGCATGTGCGAATTCCTTGCACGGCACGTTCAGGATCTTGTCGTTGCCGGTCGGGATGACCCGCTCGTAGTCCGGGAAGGTGCCGTCGATCAGCTTGCTGACCAGGGTGACGTTGCCGCTGGAGAAGCGGATGCGGGTGTCGGACAGCTCGATGTCGACCGTACCGTCGCTCTCGTCGAGCAGCTTGCGGACCTCGCCCACGGTCTTGCGCGGCACGATCACGCCCGGGATCTCGCCGGCGCCCTTGGGCAGCGGCACCTCGACCCGGGCCAGCCGGTGGCCGTCGGTCGCCACGCCGCGCAGCACCTGGGTGCCGCCCACGGTCGCGGCATGGAAGTAGATTCCGTTCAGGTAATAGCGGGTCTCCTCGTTGGAGATCGCGAACCGGGTGCGGTCGATGATGCCCTTGAGGTCGGTGGCCGGAAGCTGGAACCGGTGCGGCAGGTCGCCCTCGCTCATCGCCGGGAAGTCGGCCGGCGGCAGGCACTGCAGCGTGAAGCGGGAGCGGCCGGCCCGGATGACCAGGCTGCTGTTGTCCGAGGCCGCTTCGAGTTCGACCTGGGCGCCATCCGGCAGCTTGCGGACGATCTCGTACAGCGTATGGGCCGGCGCCGTGGTCGATCCGGTCTTGGAAGCGCTCGCTTCCACCGACTCGGTGATCGCGAGGTCCATGTCGGTCGCAGCGAGGCTCAGCCGGCCCTTCTGGGCGGTGATCAGCACATTGGACAGAATGGGGATCGTGTTCCGCCGTTCGACCACACTCTGCACATGAGCCAGCGCCTTCAGGAGGGCTGCCCGTTCGATCGTCAGTTTCATGGGTTGGTCGCTATAACGAGGGCCAAAATACGCGGTTCAGACACCCCGTTTCGCCGGTTGCGCAAAGTCCCGGCGTAACGGTCGGAGACTATAGCACGCGGTCGGCCACCGGGAAGTGAATTCGCCCGTATTTTGAGGCTCTTAGGGCCTGGTTCCATACGCAAAACGGGCCCCTTCCGGGGCCCGCTCCGAAAGTCGCGTCGAAGAGGGCTCAGCCCTGCAACTGCCGCTTGAGGAGTTCGACGTCCTCGGCGATCGACAGGTCGGAAACCTTGAGTTCCTCGATCTTGCGCACGGCGTGCATGACCGTGGTGTGGTCGCGGTTGCCGAAACGCTTGCCGATCTGCGGCAGGCTGAGCGTCGTCAGCTGCTTGGCGAGGTACATTGCCACCTGGCGTGGCCGGGCAACCGAGCGGGCGCGCCGGGGCGAGCTCATCTCGGCGAGCTTGATGTTGTAGTGCGCGGCGACGCGCTGCTGGATCTCGTCGACCGTGACCTTGCGGTCGGCCTGGCGCAGCAGGTCGTGCAGCACGTCCTGCGCCATCTCGACGGTGATCTCGCGGCCGATGAGCTGGCCGTGCGCGACGACGCGGTTCAGCGCGCCCTCGAGTTCGCGGATGTTGGTGCTGATCTTGTGCGCGAGGAACTCGAGCACGTTGGTCGGCACCGGCACGCGGGCGTTCTCGGCCTTGGTCTGCAGGATCGACAGGCGCAGCTCATAGGTCGAGGAATGGATGTCGGCGACGAGACCGCTGCCGAGGCGCGAGCGCATGCGCTCCTCGATGTCCTGCAGCTCGCTCGGCGGCTTCTCCGAGGAGAGGATGATCTGCTTGTTCTGCTCGACCAGCGAGTTGAACGTGAAGAAGAACTCGTCCTGGCTCGCTTCCTTGCCGCAGATGAACTGGACGTCGTCGACCATCAGCACGTCGACGTTGCGGAACAGCTCCTTGAACTGGCCGGTGTTCTTGGTGCGCAGCGCCTGGATGAAGCGGTTCACGAAGCTCTCGGCCGTCAGGTAGAGCACGCGGGTCTTCGGGTCGCGCTCGCGGATGACATGCCAGATCGCATGCATGAGATGGGTCTTGCCGAGGCCGACGCCGCCGAAAATATAGAGCGGGTTGCGCTCGGGGAGCGGCAGGTCCTGCTCGGAGATGTTGCGTGCCGCCGCATAGGCGAACTCGTTGGGCTTGCCGACCACGAAGTTGGCGAAGGTGTAGCGCCCCTCCGGAGCCTGCGAGATCTCGTCGGCACCGCGGCCGATCGACGGTCCCATGCGCGGCATCGGCGTCTGATGGCTCTGCGACGAGGGCACGGGCGGCATCGCGATGATTTCGTTCGGACGGCGCGGGGCCGGCGGCGGCACGAGGTTCACCTCGACGTTCTTCACCTCAGGCGTCACCGACTGCCAGTAGGCGAGCACGCGGTCGCCGTAGTGACGGCCGACCCAGTCGCGCACGAAGCGCGTCGGGGCGTAGAGGCGCAGCTTGCCATCCTTCAGCTCACCCAGCTCGACCTCGCCGAACCACGTCTTGAAGGCCTTGTCTCCGATTTCCTTGCGAAGCCGATCGCAGACGCGCACCCAATGCGCTTCGAGCTCCTTTCGGCCCGCCATTTCTTCCATATCTGCCCCCGCCACGCTGTTTCTTTCGTATGCTGCGTTGTTGTTGCCTTGGATCGGCGCCTGAATTCGATTCACGTCTGTCTCCACGGAAGTCCCGCTGCCTTCCATCCCCTCGTCGCGCCGCGCTTGCCGAGCGAATCGAGAGGTCCTTCAAAGCCGTCTGCCACATTGAGACACGTACTGTATCCGGCCGCGGACATGGCTTTCGCCGCCGCGACCGATCGCACTCCACTTCGACACAGAAAGAGCAGCGGGGCCGCCGTGTCCGTCAGCGTTCCCGACAGGGCGTCGACGAATTGCGGATTGGTCTGCATGCTCGGGAAGATTTGCCATTCGACCAGGCCCGGCTTCTTGTCGAAGTCCGCGAGGTCGGGCACGCCGACATAGTTCCATTCGGCACGGGTGCGTACGTCGATCAGGATAGCGTCCTTGTGGTCGCCGAGAATTTTCCAGGCTGTCGCCGGGCTCACGTCGCCGGCATAGCCGGACGCGGGGGACACCTCGTATGTGTCGGCGATCTTGTTGTCTTTCGACATGGCCCCCCGCTCTTCATTCGTAGAAGCGAGGCGTGGTCCGGCGAGCCAGCGCTCGAAGGCGACACACAACACGGCAAGAGAGGACGAGGGATTTTGAGCGAGCGTCGCTTGAGGGACGCTTCATCTTTCTTCGATCGTCGAACTTGCGAAGCGTTGTGTACCTGTCTCCCTCGTTCGTCGTTGTCGATGGAGAGGAATCCCCTCTTCTCCATCTGGCTCGCAACCCAGCGCCCCACGCCCCGTCGCGATGGGCCGAGTCTTATCCAGACTCTCCGAAGTGCGCAAACGAATCACACGCACAACACCGCACGCTATTCAGACACTTCGCGACGCGACTCGATTGACAAGTTGTTCGAACCGATTTTACGCGCCGTTCATCGTGTGGCGCCTCTCAACATCTAGCGCTCGCCGATGCGCATCGTTCGATAAATCCGAATCGTATGTCGTTCGGCCAATAGACGACCAAACATTCATTGTCGAAAAGCGGCGAGATTCTTTTTTGTCGTCGTCATCACCACAAAAGAAAACGCCGCTCGAAGGAGCGGCGTTCATAACGTCTGAAGCGAAGGTGCGAGAAGCGTCAGGCCATCGACTTGATGCGTGCCGACAGTCGCGACACGCGGCGCGAGGCTGCGTTCTTGGTCACGATGCGCTTGGTGGCGCCACGCTGGATCTCCGGCTGGGCCGCGCGGAGCGCGTCCTGGGCGGCCTTCTTGTCGCCCGAAGCAATCGCCTCCTCGACCTTCTTCACCGAACCGCGCACGCGGCTGCGGCGGGCCGTGTTCACGGCGGTGCGGCGCTCGGTCTGGCGGGCGCGCTTCTCGGCCGACTTGTGATTAGCCATAATAGTCCTCGTTGCTCGAAGGGCGCGCTTATACGGGCCGCATGGGGGCCGGTCAAGCGTGCCAACTCCGTGAAATCAGCGGTGTTTCCAGCCTGCCTTGCGCTTCTCGGCGAAGGCCGCCATGCCCTCGGACCGGTCGTCGAAGGCAAAAGTTGCGTGAAAGGTCCGGCGCTCGAAGCGAACGCCTTCCGAAAGCGTCGTTTCGAAGGCTCGATTGACGGCTTCCTTGGCGACCATCGTCGCGGGCAGCGACATGCCGGCGATCTTCTCGGCGGTGGCGATGGCATCGTCCATCAGCTGTGCCAGAGGCACGACGCGACTGACCAGGCCGCAGCGCTCGGCCTCGGCGGCGTCCATCATGCGGCCGGTCAGAACCATGTCCATGGCCTTCGACTTGCCGACGAAGCGCGGCAGGCGCTGCGTGCCGCCGGCCCCCGGGATGGTGCCCAGCGTGATTTCGGGC
>JABMNB010000422.1 GCA_013205335.1 Rhodospirillales bacterium | reverse complement strand
TGCGGTGGAGCGACGGCACCCGAGAGGGCAGCGCCCGCAACGATGGCGGCGAGCACGACGCCACGGCCCAGCCGGCGCTGCACGAGGTCGCGCAGGACCAGCGCCAGCCCGATCATCAGGACGCCCGAGGGCGCCATCAGGGGCTTGCCGCCCGGACCCCACGGCCAGACCGGCACCAGGCACGGTCCCTGCGGCACGCAGACGGCGCCGACATTGCCGATCATCCAGTTGGCGAGCGGGATGCAGGCGATGAAGGCCAGGAAATAGGACAGGCCCTCGAGCTTGGCCTGCTTGGATGAATTCATGCCCGCGCTCCTAGCAGGTCCGCCGCGCCGCTGAAACCCCGGGGGAACCCGACCGCAATGGTTGCGTTAGGTGGCACACAATCCAGGAGACATTTCATGCAGCCCCTCGCCCGCCGCTCGGTCCTGTTCGGCGCCGCCGCCCTGTCGGCCCTCCCTGTCGCCGCCGCGTTCGCCGTCAATGCGCTGCCGGACGCCCGCTTCGTGGGCTTTGCCCAGGAATTCAACGACTTCGAGATCGCCTCGGGCCGGCTCGCCCTCGCCAAGTCGATGAACGAGAACGTCCGCGGCTTTGCGGCCCGCATGGTGGCCGACCAGACCGAGGCGGCGCAGTACCTGAGCAAAGCGCGGCAGGAAGCGGGCGTCTCCTACGCGCCAGATCCCAGCAATGCACCGGGCTGGACGGCTACGCTGCAGCGGCTGCAGGTGCTGGAAGGCGTGCAGTTCGATACCGCCTATGCCAACGCCCAGCTCGCCGCGCACATCGACGCCAATGCGCAGTACGGCGCCTACTCGCAGGACGGCGGGAACGGTGCGTTGCGCCGCTACGCCCAGGGTCGGCTTCCGAAGATCCAGCAGAACCTGACCGGCGCCCGTCAGCTGGCCGGCGGCCGCTAGCCCCCTACAGCGAGGTCTTGCCCTCGCGCCACGCGATGAAGCCCCGCTTGCGCAAGGCGCAGGCGGGGCATTCGCCGCATCCGTATCCCCAGTCGTGCCGTGCGCCCCGAACGCTGTCGTAGCAGGTGTGGGTGTGCTCCAAGACCAGATCGACCAGCGGCGTGCCACCCAACTCGTTTGCAAGTCCCCAGGTCTCGGCCTTGTCGAGCCACATCAGTGGCGTGTGCAGGACGAAGGCGCGGTCCATGCCGAGGTTGAGCGTCACCTGCAGCGCCTTGATCGTGTTGTCGCGGCAGTCGGGATAGCCCGAGAAATCCGTCTCGCACATGCCGCCGATCAGGTTGCGGATGTTGCGCCGCCAGGCGACGGCGGCGGCGAAGGTGAAGAACAGCAGATTGCGGCCCGGCACGAAACTGTTGGGCAGGCCATCCTTTTCCATCGTGAAGGCGACGTCGCGGGTCAGCGAAGTCTCGCTGATCTGGCCCAGCACGCCCATGTCGATGAAATGGTCTTCGCCCAGCCGATCCGCCCAGTGCGGGAAACGGTGCCGGATCTGGTCGAGGACGATAAGCCTTTGATCCAGCTCGATTCGATGCCGCTGACGGTAGTCGAAAGCGACCGTCTCGACATGCGCGAATCGCTCTAGCGCCCAGGCCAGACACGTGGTGGAGTCCTGTCCACCGGAGAAGAGGACGAGGGCAGATCGGGCATCGTTCATGAGGGGCTTTATCGCCCGCAACCTCCCTCCGCGCTACAGTGTTGGCGTTCAGCAGACCCATCGACCACAGAAGGAGGAACCCATGTTCGTCTCCGATATCCTGTCGCGTAAGGGCGGTCTCGTTCACACGGTCACACCGGGCACGTCGGTCGGCCAGATTTCCCAGCAGCTCAGCACGCGTCACATCGGCTCGGTGCTGATTCTCGATGCCAACGATTCGATCGCCGGCATCGTTTCCGAACGCGACCTCGTGCACGCCTTCGCCAGGCACGGCGCCGCCGCCCTCGACCTCGAGGCGCGCACCATCATGACCCGCGATGTCGTGACCTGCGATCCCGACGATTCGATCGAGCATGTCATGCAGCTCATGACGCGCGGTCGCTTCCGTCACCTGCCGGTGGTGCGGCACGGCGAACTGCTGGGCCTCGTGTCGATCGGCGACGTCGTCAAGGCGCGTCTCGAGGAAGCCCAACACGAAACCGAGGCGCTGCGGGCCTACATCGTTGCCGGCTGACGGCTGCGCTTAAGTTTGCGGTCGATCTCCGCTAGGGTCCCGCCCGGACCCCTGGGTGGAGATCGGATGTCATTACCTCTGCAAGGCAAAGTTGCGCTCGTGACGGGCGCGGGCAAAAATATCGGTCGCGCGATCGCGCTGACCCTGGCGCGCGACGGGGCGGCCATCCTGGTCAACGGCCGCTCCGACACGGCGTCGGTCGATGCCGTCGTGGCGGAGATCGAGGCGGCGGGCGGAAGGGCCGTGGCCGCGATGGGCGATGTCTCCGATCCGTCCGTGCCGCCGCGTCTCGCGGCCGAGGCTGCCGCGAAGTTCGGCGGCGTCGACATCCTCGTCAGCAACGCCGGCCTGCGCCGCCAGACCTCCTTTCTGGACATGTCGTTCGACGAGTGGCGCGAGATCATGTCGGTCGCGCTCGATGGCGCCTTCCTGTTGGGCAAGGCGATCGTGCCGCAGATGGTGGCGCGCGGCGGCGGCGCCTTCGTGGCGCTGTCCGGCATTTCCACCCATGTCGGCACGCCCAACCGCTGTCACGTGTCGGCCTCGAAGTCGGGCCTCGAAGGCCTGATGCGGGCGCTGGCGGTTGAACTGGCGCCGCACAGGATCACCTGCAACGCGCTGGCGCCGGGCGCCATCGACACGACGCGCGGCGCGGCGGCAGGCGCGCGTCCGGCGGTGAACCGTCCCATTCCGCTCAAGCGCTTCGGCACGGTCGAGGAGATCGCCGCCATGGTGCGGCTGCTGGTCGGGCCGGAAGGTACCTTCATCACCGGCCAGACGATCCATGTGAACGGCGGTGAGTTCCTGACATGAGGAACCTGATCACCGATGTGCCGGGCGTCCTGGTCGGCAACGCCCAGGACATGCGCGCCGCCACGGGCGCCACGGTCGCGATCTTCGAGCAGGGCGCCGTCGCCAGCATCTCGACCCTGGGCGGTGCGCCGGGCGACCGGATGGGCACGTCGCTCGAGCCCGAGATGGTGGGCCAGACGATCGACGCCGTCGTGCTGTCGGGCGGCTCGGTCTACGGGTTAGACGCCGCCGGCGGCGTGTCGGCCGTGCTCTGCCAGCGCGGCCAGGGGCGGACTTTCGGCGGCCTTGCCATTCCCGTCGCGGTGCAGGCGATCCTGTTCGACCTGATCAACGGCGGCGAGAAGGACTGGATGCGCGAGCCGGTCAAGCACGAGCCGCCCTACTGGGACCTCGGGCGCGACGCCGCTCTGGTGGCGGCGCATGATTTTGCGCTCGGCACGGCGGGTGCCGGTGTGGGCGCCACCACGGCGGGACTGAAGGGCGGTCTGGGTTCGACCAGTGCCCGGACCAGCCAGGGCTTCACGGTCGGCGCTCTGGTGGCGGTCAATGCGGTGGGTTCGGCCATGATCGGCAGCGGCCCGCATTTCTGGGCCGGCGCCTACGAGCAAGGGGACGAGTTCGGCGGCCTGGGCTGGCCGGCCCGGTTGCCCGACGATGCGCTGAAGCTGCGCTTCAAGGGGCAGGCGCTGCCGGTGACGGCGACCACCATCGCGCTGGTCGCCACGGATGCGACGCTCACCAAGTCGGAATGCAAGCGCCTCGCGATCATGGCGAATGACGGCCTCTCCAGGTCGCTGCGTCCGGTGCACGCCCCGAACGACGGCGACACGGTGTTCGCCGCGGCGACGGGCCGCGCGGCCCGCGGCGGCGATCCGCCGATCCTGACGGAACTCGGAACCGTGGCGGCCGATTGCCTGGCGCGGGCCGTGGCGCGCGGCGTCTACGAAGCGACGGCGCTGCCCTTCCCGAACGCAGTGCCCGACTGGAAGACGAAGTTCGGAGGCCGACGGTGATGAGCTACCTGATCGTCTTCGCGGGTGCCGGCATTGGCGGCGCGGCGCGCCACGGCATGAACATCTGGGTGGCGAGGCTGCTCGGTTCGCACTTCCCCTGGCACACGCTGGTGATCAATATCCTGGGCTCGATCCTGATGGGTGTGATCACCGGCTGGTTCGCCGAACGCCTCGGCGCGGCCGGCCACCTGCGCCTGTTGCTGGCGACCGGGGTGATGGGCGGCTTCACGACCTTCTCGGCTTTTTCGCTCGACGCCGTGCTGCTGTGGGAGCGTCACGAGCATCTCCTGGCCGCGCTCTATGTCGGCGGTTCGGTAGCGGGCGCGATCGCGGGCCTGGCGCTGGCCTTGTGGGTCATGAGAACGGCGCTGGCGTGACGCGCCCGTCTTTCGATGTCGTCATTGCGGGTGCCGGTGCCGCCGGCCTGATGTGCGCCATCCGCGCCGGCCAGCGCGGGCGTCGTGTGCTGCTGCTCGACCACGCCGAAAAAGTCGGCAAGAAAATCCTGATCTCGGGCGGCGGACGCTGCAACTTCACCAATCTCGGTGCGCGGCCCGAGGCATTCCTTGCGGACAATCCGCATTTCTGCAAGTCGGCGCTGGCGCGCTACACGCAGCACGATTTCATCGAGCTGGTGAACAAGCACGGCATTCTCTGGCACGAGAAGACGCTGGGCCAGCTCTTTTGCGACGGCTCGGCGCGGCAGATCGTTGCCATGCTGCTGGCGGAAGCGGACGCCGCGGGTGTCGATGTCCGCGTGGCGCATCGCATCGCCGGGATCGAGAAATCCGACCGCTTCACGGTGCGCACCGACCACGGCGACTTCGATGCGGCGTCCGTCGTGCTGGCGACCGGTGGCCTTTCGATTCCCAAGATGGGGGCGACTGGGTTCGCGCATGACATCGCGCGCCGCTTCGGTCTCGTCGTCACGGAGACGCGGCCCGGCCTGGTGCCTTTCACCGCGCGCGTGCCGGACATCGCGGGCGTATCGCTCGACGTCATGGCGAGCCTCGGCAGCACCCGCTTCCGCGAGGCCATGCTGTTCACCCATCGTGGCCTCTCGGGACCGGCGATCCTGCAGATCTCGTCCTACTGGCGTCCGGGGCAGGAGATCACGATCGACCTGCTGCCGGACCAGGACGCCGCGACCTTCCTGAAGGGCCGCAAGCGGCTGCGACCCAAGGCCGAGCTGCGCAACATCGTGGGCGACCTGATGCCCGATCGGCTCGCGCAGGCGTTGGCATCGGAAGGCGTCATCGGCGAGCGGCGCGACAAGGATCTGGAGACCCTGGCGGCGGAACTGAAAGCCTGGCACGTGAATCCCACCGGCACCGAAGGCTACGCCAAGGCCGAGGTGACCGTGGGCGGCATCGACACCGACGAACTCTCATCGAAGACGATGGAAGCGAAGAAGGTCCCCGGCCTCTATGCGATCGGCGAGGCGGTCGACGTCACGGGCTGGCTGGGCGGCTACAATTTCCAGTGGGCGTGGTCGAGCGGCTGGGTGGCGGGCGAGGCGGTGTAGGCAAGCGCGTCGGCGGCGATCGGCTCGGTAACTCTTTCTTTGTCGCCTGACGGGTGCCGCGGCAGCTGATCTAGCGAAGCCCGCCTTCTCCATGTCGGAGAAGCCGGGGGCAAATCATAGACCGCGAATTCATAAGCGGTGACTTCGCCGAGCCAATGTGTTGACCGCGATAATTCCCGAGAACCCAGTATGACGCCCGTATCCATGCTATCTGGGAGGCCAACTGGGAAATAACCCAAAGTTGGCTAGCGCTACTTGAGGGAGTGAACGAGTGGCAAATGCAAGTTACGCTGACCTGTACGCGGCCAAGCTGACGACCGCTGCCAAGGCAGTTGCTGGCGTTCCCGATGGGGCAACAGTCTCCCTCGGCATGGCGATCGGCCAACCGCCGGCCTTGCTGGCGGCGCTTGCCGACCGGCTGCGGTCCAACGATCTCAAACAGATTCGGCTCTATTACAAGATTGCCATGGAGCCGTTGGCCAAGTCGCTGCTGGCCGAGGATGTCATCGAGAAGGTCGACGCCCACAGCTTCTTCATCGGCGGCCCCGACCACGAGATCATCAAGCGGCAGCTCAAGACCGGCAAGAAGCTGTTGAGCTTCGTTCCCGTCAACTTCAGCCAGATTCCCCGTCTGTTCGAGGAAATCATCGCGCTCGACACCTTCATCGTGACGGTCTCGCCGATGGACGGCGGCGGCTTTCTCTCGTTGGGCACGGACAACGATTTCGCCTCGACCGCCGCACGGCGATGCAAGCGCCTGATCGTCGAGGTCAATCGCAACATGCCGCGGGTGTTCGGACAGTCGCAGATTCACGTGAGCGAAGTGGCTGCGATCGTTGAAAACCACGTACCGCTGATCGAGGCGGGGGTCGCCGAGCCATCGCCCGAGGGACGCGCGATCGGCGCCCTGGTGGCGCCCATGGTGCCGAATGGCGCCACGATCCAGCTCGGCATCGGCAAGATACCCTCCGGTGTTGCCATGGCCCTGGAGAAGCATTCGGACCTCGGCATCCATACCGAGCTGTTCTCGCCTGCGATGGCCGACCTGGTTCAGAAGGGCGTCATCACGGGCGCGCGCAAGACGCTCCACCCCGGCAAGCACGTCTTCACCGTGGCCTTCGGTACAACCGACTCCTACGCCTTCATGAACGACAACAGCGCCTTCGAGAGCTACGCATCGTCCTACGTGAACGACATCCGGGTCATCGCGCAGCACGACGACTTCATCTCGGTCAATACGGCGATCGAGATCGACCTCTATGGGCAGGTCAACGCCGAGTTCATCGGCGAGCATGAGTATAGCGGGTCGGGTGGCCAGTTCGACTTCGTAAAGGGCGCTTCGCTCGCGAAGCGCGGCAAGTCGATCATTGCGATCCAGTCGACGGCGCGGAAGGGAACGGTCTCCAGCATCGTGCCTAAGGTCGCGATGGTGACCGACCTCCGCATGGACGTCGAATGGGTGGTCACCGAACACGGTGCGGTGAATCTGCGGGGCAAGTCGACCAAGGAACGCGCCCTCGCGCTGATCGGAATCGCCCATCCGGCCTTTCGCGACGAGCTGACGTCTACGGCCCGCAAAGTCACGTTGATCTGAGGATTGATCGCATGCCGCTGATCCGGACTTCGCTTGCCGACAAGATCGGCACCATCGCGTTCGACCATGACGACAAGCGCAACGCCCTCGGCGCCGACCTGATCGCCGAGGTGATTGCTGCTTTAGATTCCTTCAAGGCCGATGGCGCCCGAGTGGTCGTGCTGCGCAGCGCCTCCGGTGGCAAGGTCTGGTCGGCCGGTCACGATGTCGGCGAGCTGCCGAGGGCGGACGTCGATCCGCTGCCCTATAGCGATCCGCTGGAACAGTTGCTGCGGGCGGTCAAGGCGTTCCCGGCACCGGTGATCGCCATGGTTCACGGCTCGGCATGGGGTGGCGCGTGCGATCTGGTCATGGCCTGCGACCTGGTGATGGGCGACGAGACCTGCGCCTTTGCCATCACGCCTGCGAAGCTGGGGTTGCCGTACAATGTGGCCGGAATTCTCAACTTCATGAGCCGCCTGCCGCTCACGGTGGTGAAGGAGATGTTCTTCTCGGCGAATCTCATTTCGGCCGAACGGGCGGAGCGCGTCGGTATCGTCAATCGGGTCGTCCCGGCGGCCGCGCTCGAGGCGGAAACCTACGCGATGGCAAGGACGATCGCGTCGCGTTCCTCCAAGGCGATCGCCGCTTCCAAGGAGGCCATCCGCGTGCTGAGCGAATCGGTGCCGATCAACCCGGCGACCTATGAGTATCTCCATGGCCTGCGGCGGGATGTCTATTTCGGTCCCGATTACCATGAAGGCACGGCGGCGTTCCTGGAGAAGCGTGCGCCCAAGTTCTGAGGCGATGTCTGGCGCGGGCGGGGCGCATCGACCATAGCGCCGTGTCCCCTTCGGATTTTCGCCCCACGAGCTGTCGACGGGACCGGCTGGGTGGCGAGCCCATCGGTCTGAGGCGCGTCCGTCAGTGACCGAGGTAGCTCCGCCGCAGATCGGGGTCGCGGGCGAGTTCGGCGGCGCTGCCGGACAGCGCGACTCGACCGTTTTCCAATACATAGGCGCGATCGGCGACGGCCAGCGATTGCACGACGTTCTGCTCGACCAGCAGGATGGCGAGGCCCTGCTGATTGAGACGCCTGATCAGGCCAAACATGTCCTCGACCAGGAGCGGCGACAGGCCGAGCGAGGGTTCGTCGAGGATCAGGAGCCGGGGCTCGCTCATCAGCCCCCGGCCGATCGCCAGCATCTGCTGCTCGCCGCCCGACAGCGTGCCGGCGGACTGGGTAAGCCGCTCACGCAGTCGCGGAAAGGTCTCCAGCACGCGCTCGAGATTGGGGGCGCGGGCGGACTTGCCGCGGCGATAGCTGCCGAGTTCGAGATTGTCGCGCACCGACAGGGTGGGGAAGACGCGGCGGCCTTCCGGCACCTGTACCAGCCCGGCCGCGACGATCTGCATGGAGGACGCCCCCGTGATGTCCTCGCCGTCGAAGCGGATCGAGCCGCCAAATGGCCGGTACAGGCCGGAGACATTGTTGTTGAGCGTCGACTTGCCGGCGCCGTTGCTGCCCAGCAGCGCCACGATCTCGCCCGCGCCGACGACGAGATCGACGCCGCGCAGCACCTCGATGGCGCCATAGCCGGCGCGAAGGGCTGCGACCTCAAGCACGCAAAACCTTGGCGGCCCCATGGCCGAGATAGGCTTCGATGACGGCTTCGTTGTCCGCAATGGCCGCGGGCGTGCCCTCGGCGATCATGCGGCCCTGGTTCAGCACATAGACGCGCTCGGCCAGCGACGTCACGGCCTGCATGACGTGCTCGATCAGCAGGATGGTGATGCCGGAGGCACGAATGTTCTTGATGACGCCCACGATCTCGACGATCTCCGTCGGATTGAGACCCGCCATCACCTCGTCGAGCAGCAGAAGCCGCGGTCCCGTCGCCAGGGCGCGCGCGAGTTCGAGCCGCTTGCGGCCGGCGACGGTGAGGTCGGCGCCGCGCTGGTCGAGCTGGTCCCTCATACCGACCAGGGCCGCCACCGCCTCGGCTTCACGGGCGGCCAGATGGCGGTCGGCGGTGTGCAAATAGGCGCCGACCATGATGTTCTCGCGCACGCTGATGCCCGCGAAGGGCTGCGTGATCTGGAAGGTGCGGACCATGCCGGCGGCGCAGACGCGATGGGGTGCAAGGCCGGTGATCGGCTTGCCCTCGAAGGCAACCGTGCCGGCATCGGGCCGGTGGAAGCCGGCAATGGTCGCGAACAGGGTCGTCTTGCCGGCGCCGTTGGGGCCGATCAGGCCCACGATTTCGCCCGAGGCCACGTCGAGCGAGGCGCTGTCAACAGCCTTGAGGCCGCCGAACGATTTCGAGATCTCGCGGACCTCAAGCATGGCGCGGAGGGGGCTTGGCGGCGGGGCGCCGGAACAGGCTCATCAGCCCGTCGGGCAGCCGCGCCACGATCAGGATCAGCATGATGCCGTAGACGATGAGGCTGAGCGGTTGGACGTTCTTGAAGGCCGGCACGACGCTGGCCAGCCAGCGCGTGACTTCGTTGATGCCCATCAGGGTGAACGAGCCGATCAGCGGGCCGAAGATCGTGCCGGCGCCGCCCACCATGCTGACCAGGAGCATCTCGACCGACTTGTCGACGCCGAAGGCGATGCCGGGATCGATGTAGAGGTATTTCTGCGCATAGAACGTCCCACCGGCCGCGCACATCGCGCCGGACAGAGTGAGCACCTTGACCTTTTCGGCAAAGACGTCGATGCCGAGCGCCCGCGCCGCATCCTCGTTCTCCCGGATCGCCACCAGCCGCGCGCCGAAGCGGCTGCGCGTCAATTGCCAGGCGATCAGCAGCGAGACGATGCAGAGCAGCAGGGCGAGATAGTAGATCCAGATCGGGTCCTTGAACTGGAAATTGAGCGGCCGCGGGTCGGCCTTGATCAGCATGCCGAGCCCGCCCTTCGTAAAGGGCACGGAGTTGGCGAGGATGCGGAAGACTTCGGCGAAGGCCAGCGTGATCAGCGCGAAATAGGAGCCGCGCAGTCCGGCGCGGAACGAAAGCACGGCGATCATCCATCCGACCGCGCCGCCCGCCGCCATCGCGACGGGCCAGGCGAGCCATGGGTTCCAGCCGTAGGTCACCTGCAGGATGGTCGAGGTGTAGGCACCGGTGCCGAAAAACACGACATGGCCGAACGAGGTCTGGCCGGCGAAGCCACCGGCGATGTTCCACGACTGGCCGATGAAGGCGGTGAAGAAGACCAGCATGCCGATGGTGACGAGATAGTTCGGCACCAGCAGCGGATAGGCCAGCGCCGCCGCAAGCCCCAGTACGCAGAGGAGGACAGAGCGGCTCATGCCTTGCTTCCGAACAGGCCGGTCGGCTTCAGCAGCAGGATCAGGATGAAGATCAGCGAGATGCCGATCTGGCCGAGCTGCTCGCCCAGGAACAGGCCGCCCAGAGATTCGGTGATGCCGATGATGAAGCCGCCGACCGCCGCGCCGGCGAAGCTGCCCATGCCGCCCAGCACGACGATGGTGAAGGCCACCAGGACGAAGGCATGGCCCGACGACGGCGTCACATAGTAGGTCGGCATCAGCAGACACGCTGCGGCGCCCAGGCAGGCGATGCCGATGCCGTAGGACACGGCGAAGACGTTCTCGACATCGATGCCGACCAGGCGCGCGCCCTGCCTCTCCTTGGCGACGGCACGGATCGCCTTGCCCATGTCGCTGCGCGCCATGTAGAGGCCGAGTGCCGCGCAGAGCACCAGCGAGGCGCCGAACGAGATGATCTTGGGCAGCGGCAGGAAAGCCGCGCCGACCTCGACGAAGGTGCCGGCATAGGGAACGTCGATGGTCTGCGTGTCGCCGCCGAAGAACAGCAACGCGACATTGTCGATCACGATCGAGAGGCCCAGCGTGATCAGCAGGATGTTCTCGTCGCGGCCGTGATTGTAGCGGCCGATCAGCAGGCGGTAGAGCACGAAGCCGAAGCCGAAGGCACCTGCGATGACCGCCGGCAGGGCGGCATAGGGATCGATGCCGATCAGCCGCCACAGATAGAAGACGGCATACATGGCCAGCATCAGCAGGCTGCCATGGGCGAAATTGATGATATGCAGGACGCCGTAGATCAGCGTCAGGCCGACGGCCACGAGAACATAGATGCCGCCGGCCAGAAGGCCGTTCAGGACGCCCGCGAAGAGAAAGGCGGGATCGAACACGTCCTCAGAGCTTCGGCTTGGGAAACACCGCCTTGGCCGAGGCAAATTCCTCGGGCGCGATCACCTCGATGTCGCCCTTGAGCGATTGCATGGTCGCCGGACGCCCGCCCTGGTTCTGGCCATCGACGAACCTGGTCGGCCCATAGGGCATGAGCTCGGCTTTGAAGGCCGAGGCCGCCAGTGCGGCCGTGAGCTTCTCCTTGTCGGTGGAGGCCGCACGCTCCAGCGCATCGGCCAGGAGCATGACGTTGGTGTAGGTGAGATAGACCTCGAAAGTGAACAGCGCGCCGGTGGTCTCGACGCGCTTCTTCAGGGCCTGCGCCTGCGGGCTCTTCGGGTTGTACCAGTGGTTCACGTCCATCATGTACTGGGAGACGTCGGGCATCTCCTTGACGAACTTGTAGTTGAAGCCGCCGCCCAGGATCGAGAAGAAGCCCGCGACGTTGACCTTCTGCTGGTAGAGCGTGCGCGCCAGCAGCATGTACTCGTTGCCGTAGTTCGACATCATGACGATGTCGGGCGCCAGCGAGCGGATGCGCAGCGCGATATTGTCGAAGTTGCGCGTCGGGTTGTCGTGCGCGATCAGCTCCTTCGGCGCGATGCCGATCGAGGGCAGCTTGGTGGCGAGCAGCTTGGCCGTGCCGGTCCCGAACTCGCCCGATTCGTGGACGATCACGGCGGTCTTGGTGACCCCGCCGGCGGCCTTGTTCAGTGCCCCCAGCGAGGCGATGCCGTCGTCGACGCAGACGCCGAAGCCGGGCTTCAGGCGGAACACATTCTTCAGACCGCGGCTCATGAGAAGATCGGAAGCGCCGACGTCGACCAGGAAGGGCGTGCCGTACTTGGCGGCGGCCTGGCTGGCGGCGATGCCGACCGGGCTCTGGAAGCAGCCGATATAGGCCGCCACACCCTGTTCGTTCATCTTCTCGACTTCGCTGACGCCGATCTCGACCTTGGACTGGCTGTCGCCCAGCAGGGCCTCGAGCCGGGCGCCGCCCATCGACTTGATACCGCCCGCCTTGTTCACGTCCTCGATCGCCATCGTGCCGCCCAGCCGGCTCTGCTGACCGTTGTAGGCGACGAAGCCAGTGACGGGGTGGATCATGCCGACCTTCACGGCGGCCGGCTGGGCGCCGACCAACGCCGGTGCGCCGATCGCCCCTGTCGCCAGCGCCGTACTGCCTGCGAGGAAGGTCCGGCGCGAAACTGCAGACGTCCGTTTCTTGGTCATGTGAATTCTCCCGGCAATCAACCAGCGAAGATCGAGCGTATGTCGGCGATGCCGTCCAGCGCCAGAATCTTCTTCCTCACTTCATCGGCAACTTCATGAGGCAACATCCGTGCCGTCAACGAGAAGTACTTGCCCGTGAGTTCGTCGCGCGAGTAGGGGGCCTGGTCGTCGCCGCGATTGGCCTCGACGGCGGCGGACAGGGTGCGGCCGTCGCGCAACCTTAGATCGACGCGGGCCGGCCGGAACTGCGGCAGCTTCGCCGTCATGGTCTCGTCCTCGACCACGAACACGCGCCTGGCGAGCGCCTGGACGCGCTCGTCGCGCACGGCGTCCCAGGTGAAATTCTCGACGCGGGAGGAGCCGCGGACCAGGCGCGTGGCGACCGCAAAGGGTACGGAGAATTTGCCGGCGAGCGTGTTGCGCGGCGCCTGGTCGTCGAGTTCGGCGGCATAGAGATAGCTTGCGACATCGACACGTTCGACCGAGTCCGCGGCGACGGCTTCCTGCGCGAGCAGGATATCGAGCGCATCCAGCGCGCCGTGATTGTAGCGGCAGCAGGAATGGAGCTTGAAATAATTCTGGTCGATCTGCCAGTCGCGGCCGAGCCCGTCGATCATCCGGGCGGTGTCGAAGCGCTCCGACACCACCTTGCCGAACACGCTCGACAGACCGTCGCGCTCGCCGATGAAGCCCGCCTCGACGAGGTCGATCGCCATGAGTGCCATGCGGTTCGAGATGCCGGCATAGGCGTTCCGCACCGTGCCGCCTTCCAGCATGGTGCGCTTCGAGGAGGCCAGCGTGAGCGAGGAGGCGACGTTGATCGTCTCGCGCATCTGCGCGGCGTCGTAGCCCAGAAGTTTCGCCACGGCGACCGCGGCGCCGACCGTGCCCCAGGTACCGTGCGGGTGCATGTCGGGCCGCAGGGAAGCCGCAATGCCGATGCGCGCGCCGACCTCGTACCCCAGGATCAGCGCCTCCATCGCAGCCTTGCCGGAAAGGCCCCTGATCTCGGCCATGGCCCAGACGGCCGGCAGGGCATGGATGGAGGGATGGCCCTTGGCGAAGCGGTTGCCTTCGTCCATCTCGAGGAAGGTGCCGGCGGTGCCGTTCAGGAAGGCGGCGGCGGCCGACACGGCCGTCTTGCCGGTGCCCATCACCGAGGCCTCGCCGACGGGGCTGACGGTGAGCCTGGCGGTCAGCGCCTGCATCTCGGGCTCGGCCGCGCCACCCACGATGGCGCCGATCGTATCGAGGATGACGTAAGAGGTCTGTTCAACCGTCGCAGGCTTCAGCGTTTCGAAGCGG
Source organism: Rhodospirillales bacterium (assembly GCA_013205335.1). Taxonomy (GTDB): domain Bacteria; phylum Pseudomonadota; class Alphaproteobacteria; order Reyranellales; family Reyranellaceae; genus Reyranella. Next base: position 7,701 of record JABMNB010000422.1, on the reverse strand, counting down.
AAGCCCACGAGGAAGTCGACCAGCGTGTCGAGCCAGAAATCAGCCACCGGCTCAACCCATCATCTTGTCGATATAGTGCCGTGCGACCTCGCCCGGTGTCGCCTGCCAGGAATTGCCGAAGCGCTCGATGCGCCGCAGCGCCTCGTCGAGATACCTGATGCGATGCGCCATGCCCATCAACCAGGGATGGATCGACAGGTTGAAAACCTGGCCGCCCTCCCGGTGCAGCAGCTCGAAGGCGTCGCCCACGATGTCGGGATACCGTGTCGTGTTGATGCGCCGCAGCCAGAGTTGCTGAACGTCGTCCCATTCCGGCTGGTTGGGCAGCGAGACGAACTTGCGGCCGTCGCCGACCTTCATGGGGTAGGGCTGGTCGTCGTTGGGCCAGTCGAGCACATAGTCGAGGCCCGCCTCGGCGAGCAGCGCCGGGGTGCGCTGGCTCTCGCCGTATTCCTGGCCGAGCCAGCCCTTGGGCGCAGTGCCCGTGGCCTTCTCGATCGCAGCGATCGACGTCGCGATCTCGGCCTTCTCCTCGGCCTCGCTCATCTTCGAGCTGATCATGCGGTTGGCCGAGACGCCGTGGCCGATGAACTCGTAGTTCCGCTTCCGGAACTGCTCGATCAGGAAGGGATAGCGTTCGGCCGCCATCGCATTGACGGCGACACCGGCCCGGATCTGGTAGCGGTCGAGCACGTCGAGGACGCGGAAAATGCCGGTACGGTTGCCGTACTCGCGCTGCGTCCAGGTGCGGTAATCCGGTTGGTAGGTGCCGAACTCGCCGGTGAAGCGGCTGTCCTTTACCGCGCCGTCGGGCGGCAGCAGCTCGTAATATTCGAGATGCAGGACAACGTAGAAGGCGACGCGGGTGTTGCGCGGCCAGATGAGCTTCGGTCGCTTCGGATAGGGCGAGTAGTCGTACCAGGGATTGTCCATGCCGGCGGGAAGCGGCGGCGGATTCTTGGGAACGGTGCTCATGTCAGGCGTCCTTCCCGAGATGCTGCTGATAGGGTTTCAGCCCGTTCGTCGTGTACCAGTCGAGGATCTCCTCGGCGGTGCACACCCAGGCATCCTTGTGCTGGCGGATATAGGACAGCGCACGGTCGAGGTGCTTCAGCCGGTGCGGTGCGCCCATCATATAGGGGTGGAGTGCGATGCACATGACGCGGCCGTTCTCGCCGCCCTCGCGATAGACCGTATCGAAATGGTCGATGATCATCTGGGCGAATTCCTCCGCCTCGACCGGTTGCCGGTAGATCATCGCGTCGTTGAGATCCATCGAGTAGGGAACGTGGATCAAGGGGCCGTGTTTGGTCGCCAGCGGCGTCGGCTGGTCGTCGTGATAGAAGTCGCAGTAATACTCGAGGCCGGCTTCCTTCACGAGGTCGGGCGTGTTCAGCGTGTTGGACACGGCGGGCGAGAACCAGCCGCGCAGCTTGCGGCCGGTGAGGCGCAGATGCGTCGCCTTGCTGTGCTCGATGACCTCGCGCTCTTCCTGCTCGCCATAGCCCCAGTGATAACGCGTATTGAAGTAGCCGTGGCTCATGTATTCCCAGCGGCGCGCTTCCATCGCCTCGAGGATCTCGGGATACATTTCGATCACCGACATCGAGAGCGAGACCGTGCAGCGGATACTGTGCTTGTCCAGCACCTCGAACATCCGCCACAGCCCGACCCGGTTGCCGTAGTCGCGGCCGCCATAGCCCAGCACGTCGGGATGCGGCATGCGCGGCCACGGGTTGCGCACGCGGACCTCGGCCGGGACGTACTCGTAGTGCTCGATGTTGGGACAGACCCAGACCGCGACCCGCGCATTGTTGGGCCAGGAGAGCTTCGGTCGCTCGACGACGGGGGAATAGCCGAAACGGTAGGGGTCCATCCGGGGCCGGTCTTTCTTTGGTTGGCGCACTTTGGTTGGCACGGGGAGTGCAACACGGGTTGCGTTGCACTTCAACGGCCAGCATCCTGTTCGCATGGCGGATAACATTCGTTTCACGCTCAACGACGAGCTTGTGGAAATCGTCGGCGTTCCGGCGATGACGACCCTGCTCGACTGGCTGCGGGAGCATCGTGGGCTGCGCGGGACCAAGGAGGGCTGCGCGGAAGGCGATTGCGGCGCCTGCACCGTGGTGCTGGAACGCCAGGGTCGCCGCGACGCGATCAATTCCTGCATCGTGCTGCTGGGGCAGATCGACGGCCAGTCGGTGCGCACGGTCGAGGGGCTGCGGGGCGCCGAGGGCGGACCGCATCCGGTTCAGACGGCCATGGCCGAGGCCGATGCAACGCAATGCGGGTTCTGCACGCCGGGCTTCGTCATGTCGGCCCTGGCCTATGCGAGCAGCGGCGGCACGTCCGATCCCGACGCGATCCACGATGCGCTTGCGGGCAATCTCTGCCGCTGCACCGGCTACCGGCCGATCGTCGAGGCGATGACGCGCATCGCCGGGCTCGCCGTCGAGCCGCCGCCCGCACCGTCTCCCGTATCGCCGCGCACGGCCTCGATCGCCTTCGACAGCGCCTTCTTTGCGCCGCGCAGCCTCGATGAGCTCCTGGCCCTGCGCGCCGATCATCCCGAGGCGCTGCTGCTGGCCGGGGCCACCGATCTCGGCCTGCTGGCGAGCCGCGCGCGCACGCCGCCGAAGGCCGTGATCCAGCTCACACATGTGCCGGAATTGACCGCGATCTCCTCGACCGCGGACAAGATCACGATCGGCGCCGCTGCGACCTATGCCGCCGCCGCGCCGATCCTCATCGAGGCCTTTCCCGGGCTGCGCGCTTATCTCTCCCGGCTGGGCTCATCGCAGATTCGCAACATGGGCACGATCGGCGGCAATGTCGGCACGGCGTCGCCGATCGGCGACATGCCGCCTGTGCTGCTGGCGCTGGAAGCAAGCGTGACGCTCGTCTCGCAGCGGGGCATGCGCGAGCTTCTGCTCGACGAGTTCTTCCTCGACTATCGCAAGACCGCGCTGGCGCCCGATGAAATCATCCAGAGCCTCTCGATGCCGCGCCTGTGGGAGGGCGAGACCTTCCATTGCGACAAGGTGAGCAAGCGCCGCGACCAGGACATCTCGACCGTGGCCGGCGCCTACCGAGTGCGCATCCGCAACGGAAAGATCGCGGATGCACGGCTGGCGTTCGGTGGCATGGCCGCCACGCCGCGACGGGCCCGTGCGGCCGAGGCGGCGTTGCTGAAGGATGGTTTCGCGGCGGCAGCACGGGCCATCGCGATGGACTTCAAGCCGGTCGACGACTGGCGCGGCTCGGCCGCCTATCGCCTGCAGGTCGCGGCCAACCTGCTGCGGCGGCTGGAACTGCGACTGGCCGATCCACGGCGCGTGCTCGAGGTCGAGGCGCTGTGAGCGCGAAGGTCCGCACGGCGCAGCGCCACGACAGCGCGCTGAAACATGTCACCGGACAGGCGCTCTACATCGACGACATGCCGGAGCCGCCAGGCACGCTTCATGGTGCGCTGGTGCTGAGCACTATGGCCTGCGGGCGGATCGTGCGGATCGATGCGGCCGCTGCCTCGGCCATGCCGGGCGTGGTGGCGGTGCTGGGCCCTGGTGACATTCCCGGCCGGAACGATGTCGCGCCCATCGGGCAGAACGAGCCACTGTTCGCCGTCGACAGGGTCGAATTCGCCGGCCAGACGCTGGCGATGGTGGTCGCGGAGAGTCTCGACGCCGCGCGGGCCGCCGCGGCGAAGGTCGGCGTCGAGATCGAGGCAGAGGAGCCCATCCTCGACATCGCGACGGCGCTGGCCCGCAAGGCCTATGTGCAGGCGCCGTCCACGGTCCTGCGCGGCGATCCAGACACGGCGATGGCCAGCGCGCCACATCGGCTCTCCGCCGAATTCAGCGTCGGCGGGCAGGAGCATTTCTATCTCGAAGGCCAGATCGCCTTCGCGCTGCCGGGCGAAGACGGCGACCTCACCGTTCACTCCTCGACCCAGCATCCGACGGAGGTGCAGCATGTCTGCGCGCGGCTGCTGGGCTGCGACTTCAACCGGGTGACGGCGGTGGTGCGCCGGCTGGGCGGCGGCTTCGGTGGCAAGGAGAGCAACGCCTCCTGGGTCGCCGCCGCGGCGGCGGTTGCGGCGAACCACACCGGCCGCCCGGTCAAGCTCCGCCTGCCGCGCGAGGTCGACATGGTGGCGACCGGCAAGCGCCACGGTTTCGACTATCGCTATACGGTGGGCTTCGACGGTGATGGCCGCGTGCTGGCGCTCGACGCCGTGCTGGCGGCCGATGCCGGGTGGAGTCTCGATATGACACCCGGCGTCGTCGCGCGGGCGCTCACCCACACCGACAACGCCTACTGGATTCCGCACTTCCGGGCCGTCGGCTATGCTTGCCGCACCAACAAGCAGTCGAACACGGCGTTCCGCGGCTTCGGCGGGCCGCAGGGCGTCGTGGTGATGGAGGACGCGCTCGACCGGATCGCGCTTCGTCTCGGGCGCGATCCCGTCGACATGCGCGCGCTCAACTTCTATGCCGAGGGGCGGGACGAGACGCCCTATGGCCAGAAGATCGACGAGAACCATCTGGAGCGCTGCTGGGCCGAAGTGAAGAGAGGCGGCGAGATCGAACGGCGGCGCGCCGAGATCGACGCCTTCAATGCGGCGAATCCGGTGCTGAAGCGCGGGTTGGGACTCTTCCCGTTGAAGTTCGGCATCTCCTTCAACCTGCCGCACATGAACCAGGCCGGCGCGCTGGTGCATGTCTATACCGACGGCTCGATTCGCCTGAACCATGGCGGCACCGAGATGGGGCAGGGACTGTTCATCAAGGTGGCGCAGATCGTGGCCGAGGTGTTCAAGGTCGGCGTCGACCGTATCCGGCCGTCGGCCACTTCGACGGCGGAAGTGCCCAATACCTCGCCGACCGCGGCGTCGACGGGAACGGATCTCAACGGGTGGGCGGCGTGGGAGGCGGCGAACACGATCCGCCAGCGCATGGTGGCCTTTGCCGCCGAGCATTTCGGCGTGGCGGCCACCGACATCGAGTTCGCCGACGGCAACGTGCGCATCGCCAAGCCGGGCAGCAATCAGGTGCTGAGCTTCGGCGAACTCGCGAAGCTCTGCTGGCTCGGCCGCGTGTCGCTCTCATCGACGGGCTATTACAAGACGCCGAAGATCCATTGGGATCCCGCGGCCATGCGCGGCCGGCCGTTCTTCTACTTCACCTTCGGGGCGGCGATGGCGGAGGTCGCGATCGACACGCTGACCGGCGAAAGCCGCGTGCTGCGCGCCGATCTGGTGCAGGATTGCGGCGAGTCGCTCAATCCCGCCATCGATCTCGGCCAGATCGAGGGCGCCTTCGTTCAGGGCCAGGGCTGGCTCACCTGCGAGGAACTTTGGTGGGACGCCAGGGGCCGGCTGCGCACGGCGGGCCCGTCGACCTACAAGATTCCGGGCAGCCGCGACGTGCCGCCGGTGTTCAACGTGAAGCTGCTCGACAACGCCCCGTCGCGCGAGGCCACGATCTTCCGCTCCAAGGCCGTCGGCGAGCCGCCGCTGATGCTGGCGACCGCGGTCTGGACGGCTCTCAAGGACGCGATTGGCGCGGTGGCCGACAGGAAGGTCGCCGTACGGCTCGACGCGCCGGCTACACCCGAGCGCGTGCTCGCGGCGGTCGAGCAGGTCCGGCAGGGGACCCGAACAGTCGCTCCATGAGCTGGACGAGCATATGGTCCATCTCGCGCCGCGCGGCCTTCTCGTCCTTGGCCTCGGCGATCCACAACGCGGCTTCGTTGAACGCGCCGGACAGCAGAAAGGTGATCGGCTCGACGCTGAGAGCCGGATCCGGCCGCGCCGTCAGCACCGCGGCCACGCCCTCGCGCAGGGAGCGCACTCCGTGCGGCGCATCGATCTCTCGCCAGCGATGCCAGCCCAGCACGGCCGGCGCATCGATCAGGTAGATGCGGCGAACGGCGGGATCGAGGCAGGCATCGAGAAAGGCACGTGTGCCCTCGATCAAGGCCCGCAGCGGATCGCCTACCGGTTCGGCCATCCTGTCGATCGATGCTGCGATTTCGCGCGCCACCTCCTCGACGATCGCCTCGAACACCGCCCGCTTGTCCTTGAAATGATAGTAGAGCGCACCGCGCGTGACATTGGCCCGCTGCACGATCTCCTCGGTGGCCGCGGCGTCATAGCCCGAGGCGGCGAAGATCAGCCGCGCCTCCCGCAGCAACGTCGCGCGCGTCACGGTGAGCCGCTCGGCCTGGGTTCGCGGTCTTGACATACATACAGCCTGTATTTTACATGGGGTCACATACACATTGTATGTAAAGGACGAGGCAGGAGAGGGCAATGCAACTCAGGGAGTTCTATACCGTGCTTTGCACTGACGATGTCGCCGGTACCGCCGCCTTTTGGGAACGGCACTTCGGCTTCCGTCGCGCCTTCGAGTCGGACTGGTACGTCCATCTCACCAGCATGGCGGCGGCCAAGGCGAACCTGGCCATCCTCGACTATCGCCACGAGACGATCCCGCCGGCATTCCGCAAGAAGGCGTCCGGCGTGCTGATCAACTTCGAGGTCGACGATGTCGATGCGCTGTATGCCAGGGCCCAGGAAGAGGGGCTCAAGATCCACCTGACTTTGCGCGACGAGCCTTTCGGCCAGCGACACTTCATCACCGAGGATCCCAACGGCATCGCCATCGACGTGATCACGCCGATTCCGCCCAGCGCGGAGTTCGCGCAGCAGTACGCGCCGGACTCGCTGCCGCGGTGATCGATGGATAAGGTGTCGCCCGATTTCGCCGATTTCGGGAGGACAAGATGGACGTACGTATGGATGGCCGCGTGGCCGTGATCACGGGCGCGAGCACGGGCCTGGGTCTCGCCATGGCCAAGGAGTTCGCCGCGTCGGGCGCTTCGGTGGCGCTGCTGGCACGCAAGGCCGATGCGCTCGCCGCGGGCAAGGCCGAGGTCCAGAAGGCCGCGGGCAAGGCCAACATCAAGATCGAGGCCTATTCCTGCGACGTCTCGAAGGCCGCGCCCATCGCCGACACCTTCAAGAAGATCGAGGCCGAGTTCGGCAAGGTCGACATCGTCGTGAACAATGCCGGCATCAGCCACGCCAAGTCGTTCGAGACCGTGACCGACGAGGACTGGCAAGGCGACCTCGACCTCAAGCTGTTCGCCGCCATCCGCCTCAGCCGCGCGGCGGTGCCCGGCATGCGCGAGCGCAAGTGGGGCCGCATCGTCAACGTGCTGAACATCGGCGCCAAGGCGCCGGGCGCCAACTCGACGCCGACCAGCGTCAGCCGTGCGGCGGGCCTCGCCCTCACCAAGGCGATGAGCCAGGAACTCGCCAAGGACAACATCCTCGTCAATGCGATGCTCGTCGGCCTCATCGAGAGCGACCAGTGGCAGCGCCGCCACAAGACCGCGGCCGGCGAGGGCAAGACCTACGAGGAGTTCCTGGCCGGCATGGCCAAGGGCCGCATTCCGCTCGGTCGCATGGGCAAGGCCGAGGAGTTCGCGCGCATGGCCTGCTTCCTCTGCTCCGATGCCGGCTCGTTCATCACCGGCGTCGCCATCAACGTCGACGGCGGCGCGAGCCCGGTGGTGTGATGCCAACCTCATGCTGAGGAGGCTGCGGAGCAGCCGTCTCGAGGCATGGGCACGAGCACAACGCCCGCAGCCCACCCTTCGAGACGCCGCGCTTTGCGCGGCTCCTCAGGGTGAGGC
>JABMNB010000421.1 GCA_013205335.1 Rhodospirillales bacterium | reverse complement strand
GTCGGCCAGTACGATGTTCGGCGACTTGCCGCCGCACTCGAGCCAGACCTGCTTCATGTTGGAGTCGCCGGAGTACTTCAGGAAGTACTTTCCGACTTCCGTCGAACCGGTGAAGGCCAGCACGTCGACGTCCATGTGACGACCGAGCGCCTGGCCAGCGGTCTCGCCGAAGCCCGGCAGCACATTGAACACGCCCTCGGGGATGCCGGCCTCGGCCGCCAGTTCGGCGAGGCGAAGGGCGGTGAGGGGCGACTGCTCGGCTGGCTTCAGGATGACCGAGTTGCCGGCGGCCAGCGCCGGCGAAATCTTCCAGCAGGCCATCAGCAGCGGGAAGTTCCATGGCACGACGCAGGCCACGACGCCGGTGGCTTCGCGGGTGATCATGGCAATGACGTTGCCTGCAGTCGGCGCGATCTCGTCATAGATCTTGTCGATGGCCTCGCCGAACCACTGCACCGTGTTGGCCGAGCCCGGAATGTCGACGGTGGTCGAGAACGCGATCGGCTTGCCCATGTCGAGCGTCTCGAGCAGCGCCAGTTCCTCGCGATTCTTCATCATGAGATCGGCAAGCTTCAGCATGATGCGCTTGCGCTGGGCCGGCGCCATGTTGGCCCAGGTGCCCTTGTCGAAGGCGGCGCGCGCGGCCTTCACGGCGGCATCGACGTCGGCCTGCTCGCAGGCGGCGACCTTGGTCAGCACCTGGCCGGTGGCGGGGTTCACGCAGTCGAAGGTCCTGCCTGTCAGCGAGGGGACGAATTTGCCACCGATGAAGGCCTGGTTGCGGTAGCTCAGACCGCCGACGCGGCCTTTCCAGTCGTCGCGCGAAAGCTGAGCGCTCATGATCCCTCCTCCTTGTTGAATGGCGCGGGAGCCTATCCCACGAAAAAGCCGCCCGAAAGGGCGGCTTGGTCGTCGGTCCTGCTGTGCGGCAGGTTACTTGATCTTCGATTCCTTGAACACGACATGCTTGCGCGCGACCGGGTCGTACTTCTTGAGTTCGAGCTTTTCGGTCTTGGTGCGCGGGTTCTTCCTGGTCACGTAGAAGAAGCCGGTGTCGGCGCTGGAAATCATCTTGATCAGGATCGAGGTCGGCTTGGCCATGGCAATTGTCCTTATGCCCTGGAGGGCGAATTCGCAGAGGGGCGCAAAGTAGTCAGCGTGCGTCGCGTGTCAAGCGCGGGGAGCAGGCTAGGGGCGGGCGGCGGACTGGTTGGTCGCCGATTGCACGGCATGGGCATAAAGAGCCCGGTCGTGCAAAAGGCGGAGGGCGAGGTCGACGTCCGCCTCCGGCGCGGCATCACCCGGCGGGCAGATCTTGCGCAGGTCGGCCACTTCCTGCTGCGTCGGGTTGCGCAGCGCGTGCCAACGCATCAGCGAGCCCTGGTTGGAATCCACCGAGGCGGTGCCGAGCTTGCTCGAGTCGCCGATCTTCGAGGTACAGATGTTGGGCAGCACACCCAGCTCGTTCCAGGTGTAGCCGGACGGTGCCTGCAGGCGTGACCAGGTGAGGATCAGCTCGCCTTCGTTGGCCAGCCGGACGACCGTCTGGACGGTGCCCTTGCCGTAGCTGGTGGTACCGATAACGACGGCGCGACCGCGATCCTGAAGCGCCGCGGCCACGATCTCGGCGGCCGAGGCGGACCCGCCGTTCATCAGCACGACGATCGGGAGCTGGCCACCATTGGCGCGGCTGTTGGAGCTGCGATAGGTGCGCTTGCTGTCGGGATGGCGGCCATTGGTCGAAAAGATCGTGCCCTCGGCGATGAACACTTCCGAGACCGTCTGGGCCTGATCCAGCAGGCCGCCCCGGTTCGAGCGCATGTCGATGATGATACCGGCGATGTCCTTGCCGATATCGGCCTTGGCCTTGTCGAGGGCGGCGCGGAGATTGTCGGTCGTTGCCGTGTTGAAACCCGTCAGGTGGATCAGGGCCACGTCGCCGCGGCGTTCGTAGACCACCGTGGTCGGCACGATGCGGCTGCGCTTCATCGGCAAGGTGAGTTCGGCGCCCTGGGAGGGGCGGAGCACGGTTATGCTCACCGGCGCGCCGACCGCGCCACGCAGCTTCGACACGACGTCGGACAGCGGGCGGTTGATCATCGAATCGGAATCGATGGCCAGGATCTGGTCGCCGATCTGGACGCCCGCCTTGGCAGCGGGTGATCCATCCTGGACCGCGCGGATCAGGATCTTCTTTTCCTCGGTTCGTTCGACCGTGATGCCGATGCCGCCGCCGCCGTCGCGCTGGAAACGGTTGTCCTTGGCTTCATCGGGGTCGGCGTAGCGGCTGTTACGGTCGAGCTGCTTGGTGGTGGCGGTCATCGCCTGACGGATGAGCACCTGGCGGTCGATCTGCTGCAGCGTAGGCGAAGCGACGATCGAGCCGGCCATCAATTCAGTCAGGGTGCTGCCCCAGGCGCGGCCGTCCGACGTATCGGGCGGGGCCGGGCGGCTCACGATTTCCTTGCCATCGCGCTTTACGGTGAGGCTGCTGTCGTTGGCCTCGAGTGCCAGCGCGGCATCGCTGCTGGCGAAGCCGCGATAGGCCTCGACCGAGAGGTTGCGGAAATTTGGCTCGTAGAGATGACGGTCGCCGATGGCCCGGTAAGCCTGGAGGACGACCCGTTCGATGCCGACATCGGCGGCCGCCGGCGCGCGGCCATCGGCCTGGGGGCTCGGCGTATCGGGCGAGGTCGCGCAGGAAACGACCAGACAGGCAGCCATGAGCGACACGGCCGCACGCGGCAGCGTCATGCTTAGAAAAGGGAATTGAGGCACTTCCATACCCGTCACAGACCACAGTAGCACAGGCCGTCGGCGGGCGGCCACGTCGATCAGGCTGAAGGATCCAAGCTCCCGGTCGTGGCAGCTTTGGGGGCGGCAATTTTCTGAGCCCAAAGTAGCGCAATTACGGCGCCCTTTATCCGAGGCAGCAGGAAAAGGGCCAGGGCGACGGAGAGCGGCAGCCACAGAAGGGCGTGTACCCAGAGGGGCGGCTCGGCGCCCCAGCGCTCGACCAGGAGGACCAGCGGCACGATGATGTGGCCCACGATGAAGATGGTGAAATAGGCCGGGGCGTCGTCGGCGCGATAGGGTTCGAGTGCCAACTCGCAGGCCTCGCAATGGCCCTTCATCTTGAGATAGGAACTGAACAGCCGGCCCTTGTTGCAACGCGGGCAACGGCCGTGCCAGCCCCTCAGCAGGGCAGTCCAGAAATCGACCGGAGCGTGTTCGCCATCCATGGGCCCAAGATGGGCCCGGCCTCTACTTCCGTCGGCGTGACCCTTTGTCCCGTGGCGGGCCGCGGTGCGCGACCGGACGCCGCGGCGGTCCGTTGCCGTCTCGGCCATGTGGCGAGCGGAAGCTCCGGGGTGCGGCCTGTCGCTCTACGCGTTCGATAACGTCTACGATCTCGAACAGCAGGCCGCCGGTGGCGGTATCGGCCTCGACCAGCTTGATTTGCAACCGGTCGCCCAGTCCGAAGGTCTCGCCGGTGCGTTCACCGATCAGCACCTGCCGTCCTTCGTCGTGCCGGAAGAACTCCTGGCCGAGCGAGCGGATGGGGATCAGCCCGTCGGCACCAGTGCCTTCGAGCGTGGCGAACAGGCCGAAGCGGGTCACGCCGTTGACGCGGCCCGGGAAGATGGCCCCGACATGGCCCGCCATGAACGCCGCGACGTAGCGATCCATGGCGCCGCGCTCGGCAGCGACGGCGCGACGCTCGCACATGGACAGATGCTCGCCGAACTCGGTGAAGCGGCCCTTGTCCTCGGCGGAGAGGCCCCCTTCGCCCAGCCCGTAGGCGGCGATGAGGGCTCGATGGACGATGAGGTCGGGAAATCGGCGGATCGGCGAGGTGAAGTGGGCGTAGCGCGCGAGTGCGAGGCCAAAATGACCGAGATTGTCCGGGCTGTAGACGGCCTGGCTCTGGCTGCGCAGGACGGTCTGGCTGACGAGCTGGGACACCGGCTTGTCGGCGACCTCGTGCAGGACACGGTTGAGGTCGGCCGGGCGAAGCCGCTGGCCGGTCGGGACCTTGATGCCGAGTGTCCCGAGGAACTCGCGCAGGGCCTCGAGCTTGGCGAGGTCGGGCTGGTCGTGGACGCGGTAGAGGCAGGCCGCATGACGCTGTTCCAGCGCCTGGGCCGCCGCCACGTTGGCCAGCACCATGAACTCTTCGATGAGCTTGTGGCTGGCGAGACGCTCGCGCACGCCGATCGTGGCGATGTGGCCGTCCTTGCCCAGCGTCACCTGGCGCTCGGGCAGGTCGAGGTCGAGCGCACCGCGGGCCTCCCGCGCCGACAGCAGGATGCGGTAGGCGCCGTAGAGAGGCCGCACGACGCTATCCATCAGCGGTTCGATCTCGGCGTCCGGCGTGCCGTTCATGGCGCGCTGTACCCGGTTGTAGGTGAGGCGGGCGGCCGAGCGCATCATGGCGCGATGGAATTTGTGTCGCTTGAGATGGCCTTCGGCGTCGATCCACATTTCGGCGACCAGCACCGGGCGATCCTCGCGCGGCACCAGCGAGCACCAGTGATTGGATAGTTGTTCCGGCAGCATCGGCACGACGCGATCGGGGAAGTAGACCGAGGTGCCGCGGCGGTAGGCGGCGCGGTCGAGCGGCCGGTCGTGGCGCACGTACCAGGCGACGTCGGCGATGGCGACCAGGATCCGCCAGCCGCCAGGATGGGCGCCGTCAGGCTCGGCGAACACGGCATCGTCGAAGTCGCGGGCGTCCTCGCCGTCGATCGTGACGAGGGGAACGTCGCGCAGGTCGAGGCGATGGCCCATCGGGGCCGCCTTGGCACTGTCTGCTTCCTCGATGGCGGCTTCGGGGAAGTCCACGGGAATGTCGTTGGTCGCGATCGAGATGAGGCTGACGGTGCGCGGGTCGCTCATCGGCCCGATGCGCTCGACGATGCGGGCGCGGCGGGCCAGTGCGCCACCGGTCTCCTCGATCCAGACGATGTCGCCCGGCTGCGCACCGTTCTTGTCGCTCGCGCGCACGTCGAACTCACGGCGCAGCTTGCGGTCGGTCGGCGTGACGAGGCCCAGCCCGCTGCGACCTGGAGGTTCCTCGTAGAGACCGAGGATTTTCTTCGGTCCGCTGCCCAGCCGTCGGACGATTTTCGCCTCGTACCCGCCCTTGCCGCGGCGCTTCAGGCTGGCCAGCACGCGATCTCCGACCGCCGCGGCGGGCACGTTGCGCGATGCCGGAGCCACGACCTCGATGCGCGGCGGCGGGCCGTCCTTGTCATCGTCGTGGCGGCGCGGCACGGCGAGCAGGTGGCCGTCGCCGTCGACCGAGACGATCTCGAGCACGGCCATGTCGCTCAGCGACTCAGGGTGGCGGAAGGTCTTGGCGCGGTCCGGCGTGATCTCGCCGCTGTCGCGCAGGTCGCGCAGCAGTTCCTTGAGGATGATGCGCTGGTCGCCCTTCAACCCGTAGGCGCGGGCGATCTCCCGCTTGCCGACAGGCGTTTCGCTGTCGCGGATGAAGGCCAGCAATTCGTCGCGGGTCGGGACTTCGCCCTTAGCCATCGGTACCGGTGCGGGGCGGGGTGTCCGTGCCGGTCTTGGCCTTCGCCTTGGCTGCCTTCTTCTTTGCAGCCGGCTTCTTCTTTGCTGCCGCCTTCTTTGCGGCGGGCTTGCCGCCGGCGTCGTTCGCGGCGGCGGGAGCCTTCCTGGCGCGCGCAACCTTGGGCTTCTTGCCACCGCCCTTGGCGGCGCGTTCGGCCAGCAAGGAGATCGCCTGGTCGAGCGTGAGCTCCTCCGGCTTGATGTCGCGCGGCACGGTGGCATTGACGCCGCCGTGTTTCACGTAGGGACCATAGCGGCCGTCGTAGAGTTCGACAGGGGCCTCGTCGGACGGATGGTTGCCGATGCTGCGAATCGGCTTCACCGCGGCGCGACCGCGCGGGTTCTTGGCCTCCGCCAGCAGCGTCACGGCGCGGTTCATGCCGATTTCCAGCACGCTCTCGTCGGCCGGGATCGATTTGTATTTCGGCCCGTGCTTCACGTAGGGACCGAAGCGGCCGACGCCGGCCAGGATGGTTTCGCCGTCCTCGGGATGGGGCCCGAGTTCACGCGGCAGCGACAGCAACGCCAGCGCCTTCTCCAGCGTCACGTCGTTGGGCGTCATGTCGCGCAGCAGCGACTGCCGCTTGGGCTTCTCCTTGCCCTCCGGCTCGCCGAGCTGGACGTAAAGACCGTAGGGCCCCTTGCGCAAGGTCACCTGCTTGCCGGTCGCGGGATCCTCGCCGAGGATCTTCGGGCCGTCGAGGTTCTCGCCGCTGGCGGCGTCGGCGTCGGCATCGACGATGCCGAGCTTCCGCGTGAACCGGCATTCCGGATAATTCGAGCAGCCGATGAAGGCGCCGAACTTGCCGAGCTTCAGGCCGAGGCGGCCGTTGGCGCAGGACGGGCAGTCGCGCGGGTTCTTGCCGCCATTGTCGTTGGCCGGGAAGAAGTGGGGGCCGAGTTCTTCGTCGAGCTTGTCGAGAACTTCCTTGACGCGCAGATCCTTGGTCTCGCCGACCGCGGCGGAGAAGGCCTTCCAGAATTCGCGCAGGACCTCGTGCCAGTCGATCTTGCCGCTCGAGATGTCGTCGAGCTCTTCTTCGAGGTGGGCGGTGAAGCTGTATTCGACGTAGCGCGGGAAGTAGGTCTGCAGGAAGGCCGTGACGATGCGGCCGCGATCCTCGGGAATGAAGCGCTTGCGGTCGATGCGCACATAATTGCGCCGCTGCAGGACCTCGATGATGCTGGCATAGGTCGAGGGACGGCCGATGCCGAGTTCCTCGAGTTTCTTGACCAGGCTCGCCTCCGAATAGCGCGGCGGCGGCTCGGTGAAATGCTGCTCCGGCACGACCTCGCGACGGTCCATCGCCTCGTTCTCGGTGACGTCGGGCAGGATGGCGCCGGTCTCTTCGTCGTCGGTCTTGTCGTCCTGGCCTTCGTCGTAGAGCGTGAGGAAGCCGTTGAACTTCACGACAGAGCCGGTGGCGCGAAGCTGGACGGTCTTGTCGCCGCTGGCGATGTCGACGGTGACCTGGTCCAGTACGGCGCTTTCCATCTGGCTGGCAACGGTGCGCTTCCAGATCAGCTCGTAGAGGCCGAGCTGGTCCTTGTCCAAATACGGCGCGACGTCCTGCGGCGTGCGGAAGAGATCGGTCGGGCGGACGGCCTCATGCGCTTCCTGGGCGTTCTTGGCCTTTGACGTATAGACGCGCGGGCTGGCCGGCACATAGTCGGCGCCGTATTTGGTCTCGATCAGGCGACGGGTCTGGCCGATCGCCTCGGGTGCGAGCTGCACGCCGTCTGTACGCATGTAGGTGATGAGGCCGACCGTCTCGCCGCCGATGTCGACGCCTTCATACAGGCGCTGGGCGATGCGCATGGCGGTGGCGGCGCCGAGGCCCAGCTTGCGTGACGCTTCCTGTTGCAGGGTCGAGGTGATGAAGGGCGGCGGCGGGTTGCGCCGGACCTGGCGGCGGTCGACAGACGCTACCGCAAAGGCGCGGCGCTCGATCTCGCGCTTGGCCTGCTCGGCACGCTCCTGGGTGGCGAGGTCGAACTTCTCGAGCTTGCGGCCGTCGAGATGGGTGAGGCGGGCCTTGAGCACCTGCTTCTTGGCGGTGCCGAAATGGGCATCGACCGTCCAGTATTCGCGGCTCCTGAAGACCTCGATCTCGGACTCGCGCTCGCAGATCAGGCGGAGCGCCACCGACTGGACGCGGCCGGCCGAGCGACTGCCCGGCAGCTTGCGCCACAGGACGGGAGACAGTGTGAACCCCACGAGATAGTCGAGGGCGCGTCGTGCCAGATAGGCGTCGATCAACGGCTGGTCGAGGTCACGCGGATGGGCGACC
Source organism: Rhodospirillales bacterium (assembly GCA_013205335.1). Taxonomy (GTDB): domain Bacteria; phylum Pseudomonadota; class Alphaproteobacteria; order Reyranellales; family Reyranellaceae; genus Reyranella. Next base: position 5,969 of record JABMNB010000421.1, on the reverse strand, counting down.
GCATCGAGAATCGACTGCTTCGTGATGGAGTTGAAGGTGACGCGCTTCACCTCGACGCCGGCCAGCGCCTTCTTGTTCCGCAGGATGTCGAGCACGTGCCAGGAGATGGCTTCGCCTTCGCGATCAGGATCGGTGGCGAGGTAGAGCTTGCCGCCTTTGGTGACGGCCTGGGCGATGGCGTCCATCCGCTTCTGCGACTGCGCATCGACCTCCCAGTCCATGGCGAAATCTTCGTCGGGCCGCACGGAGCCATCCTTGGGCGGCAGGTCGCGGACATGGCCGTACGAGGCCAGCACGGTGAAGCCGGGGCCGAGGTATTTCCCAATGGTCTTAGCCTTGGCCGGGGACTCGACGACCAGTACGTCCATCGCCGGATCATGCTCCAGGTTCGACATTAACGACCGGAGCTAAATCACTGAATTATATCAGAGATACGCGGTTACCCCGGTGCCTCTCCAAGCGGCCCTCCAGCTCCAGGGCCATGAGGACCTCCGCTACGAAGGCGGCGGACACTTGGCATCGGCGTACCAGTTCGTCAACCGCAGTGGGGACAGGACCCAGCGCCTGCACGACACGTGAAGTGTCTGCGTCGCCAGATATTTGAGTTGGTTTCTCAAGGGGTTGGAGGCCTCTCCGAGGGTGGCCCAGGACGCTCAGAATATCGTTGGCATCCCGCACCAGAATGGCCCCATCTTTAATCAGGCTATTGGATCCGGCATGTCGTGGGTCCATGGGCGAGCCCGGCACGACGAACACCTCGCGGCCCTGTTCGGCTGCCCGCTGGGCGGTGATCAGGGAGCCCGACCGGGCAGCCGCCTCGATGACCACGATGCCTGCCGAGAGGCCACTCACGATGCGGTTGCGCCGGGGGAAGGCGCGAGCGATGGGCGGGGCTCCCAGCGCCACTTCGCTCAGTATCAGGCCACGGGCAGCGATCGCTTCCTGGAGAGACCGGTTCTGCGGCGGGTAGACCTGATCAACCCCGCAGGCCAGCACGGCGACCGTCCCGGTGCCGAGAGCCGCCTCATGGGCGGCCGCATCGATGCCTCGGGCAAGCCCCGACGTGATCACGAAGCCGGCCGCGCCCAGCGTGGCGGCAAGTTCGGTGGCAAAGTGGCGGCCGGCCAGCGAGGCCTCGCGGGCCCCGACGATGGCCAGGGTCGGCCGGCTGAGCAGGCCGGGATCACCGAGGGCGGAGAGAGCGGGCGGGGCATCCGGCAGCGCGGCCAGGGCGGCTGGATAGAGTGAGTCCCCCATCACCAGGAAGCGTCCCCCGAGGGCCGCAAGGGCTTTCTCCTCACGCTCGATCGTGGCCTCGGAGATGGTCGCCAGGGTGGTGCAGGCCGCGCGGGCCGATCCGAAATGCGCCAGTGCCTCGTGGAAGGTGATGGGGCCGACCCGCGCACTACGCGCCAGCCTCAGCCGGGCGCTGCGCTCTGCCGGAGTGATCTCCATTTGGGGCGGTCCATCGAACATGCCGACGACACTAGGCGAGCAGGCCTGTACTGTAAAACAACCAAAGGTAGCAATTTGCTCAGGCCGCGCGGCTGCGACGGCTGATCAGGGCACCCAGGGCGCCGAGCAATGCCAGCAGGGCCGTGAGCGGGCCGAAGCCTTCGAAGCCCACCGAGCCGATCATCACGGCGCCCAGAGCGGCGGCGCCGATCCAGCCCACGCTGGCCGAGGTGCCGTTCAGGCCGAGCACGGTGCCGCGTACATTCTCCGGCACCGACGCGAGAGACGCCATGAACGAGGGCCGGCCCAGGGCATTCAGCAGCACGTAGACGAAGCCCACGGCCACGGAGACGACAGGGCCGGGATGCCAGGTGAACAGGAGCAGCGCTGCGATCCCGGAGAGCGCCATGGCCACGGCGAAGGTGAGCAGCCGGTCGCGCAGCCGGTCGGCGAGCTGGCCGCCCAACAGGGTGCCGGCAACGTTGCCCAGTGCGAAGACCGCCAGGGGAATGGCGAGCTCCAGCAAAGTCATGTGGTAGGTCACCTGCATGAAGGTCGCGAAGTAGACGACAGCGAGGCCGTAGCAGATCCGCTCGGCAACCCCGGTGCCGAGAAGCCCCAGCACCTGCGGCGAGAGGGCCGAGCGCATCGACGGGCGCCGCGCCCCGCCTCCGCGCATGTGGCCCGCGCTGCCGCGGCCCAGGGTGAGGAACAGGCTGAGCACGGCGGCGATCGACAGGACGGCGACACAGAGGAGCCAGCCACGCCAGCCGATGAGGGCGCCGACAGCCGCGGCCATCGGTATGCCCACGACCAAGGTCAGGGACTGGCCGCTCATGACCCATCCGAGGGCGCGGCCGCGCTGACTGTCGGGCACGCGGGCCGAGACTTCGGCGAACACGACGCCGGTGAAGGCGCCGGCGCAGCCGCCGCCGACAGTCGCCCACACGGCGACCCAGAAGAAGGAACCTGCTGCCGCCTGTGCCACCAGGGCAAGGGCGAGCGCACAGGGGGCGGCGAGCAGGATGGGGCGGCGTCCGATCACGTCGGACATCCAGCCGCCCAACGCTGAGGTGACGCCCCAGGCCATCGCAGTGAGGGAAACCAGGTTGGCGACAAGCGGCATCGTGACGTCGAGATCGTGCGACATCTGAAGCAGGAAGGGCGCCCGCGTGGTGCCGCTCGAGGTGGCGGCGAACGACCCGAGGCAGGCAGCGGCGATCAACGCCCAGGGCAGGGCGCGGGAAGGGGAAACGCTCATGCGCCGGCGCGCGCGAACAGGATGTAATCGGCGCGCTGGATTTCGAGCATTCGCGACCGTATCAGCCTCTGCACCAAAGTCATATGGAACAAGGCTGCGAAGACGATGTCAGGCCGCCAGCTTCTTGGCCTGGCCGATCTTGGTTTCCGTTCCGTTGAGCAGCCGCGCAATGTTCTCGTGGTGGCGCACCCAGACCAGCGGCACGAGGAGCGTGAGCAGCATCGCGGCGCGCGGATCGGTCAGGAACCAGGCCGCGATCGCGGCGATCACGACGCTGAGCAGGGCCGCCAGCGAAGAGTAGCGGAATACGGCGGCGAAGAGGAGCCACGCCGCGCAGGCGGTGGCGCCGACAGGCCAGGAGAGGCCCCACATGATGCCGAGCGTCGTGGCGACGCCCTTGCCGCCCTTGAAGCCAAGCCACACTGGAAACATGTGACCCAGCACCGCGCCCGCGGCGGCGCCGACGGCGGGCAGCTGCCCCACCTGATCGGCTATCACTACGGCCACGACGCCCTTCAGCGCATCCAGCAGCAGGGTCGCCGCGGCGAGCCCCTTGCGACCGGTGCGGAGCACGTTGGTGGCGCCGATATTGCCGGACCCGACGTTGCGGATGTCGCCGAGACCGGCCGCGCGCGTCAGCAGCAGGCCGAACGGGATCGAGCCCATCAGGTAGCCCATCAGGAACGGACCCGACATCAGGATCAGAGTCGACAGCATCTGGGCGCCTACGGGCTCAGCAGCCTGCAGTTGGTTGAATCGACATAGGTCGTGGTCGGCGGTCCGATCAGCTCGGTGGTGATCTGCTCGCCGGGCTGGATGGATACCGGACCGTAGTAGGCGTCCTCCAGCGAGCGACTGCCGTTCATGAAGGTGCAGACCGCCTGCGTGTCGACCGTGCGCTGGGTGTTGGATTTCAACACGATCGTGACCTGCCAGTAACGCGACGACCCATAGGTCAGGTTGTTGGCCCCGATGGTGACCAGCGGCTGCGGCGTCGAGAAGGTCGGCACGGGACGCGGCCCGCTGCGGCGGGCCTGTGGCTGCGGCTTCGGACCAATGGCTTCCGGCGGCCGATAGGTCGAACTGCTCGGGTCGAAGGCGGCGTTGGGATCGTACGGCGCCGGCCCCGGCGTGCCGAGCGGCTGAGGGCTGCCGAGGGTTGCCGTGCCGCCGCCGGGCACACCGAGCGGCTGGGGCGTCAGCGGGGCGGCATTGATGGAGGAGCCGGTGCCGGGCACCGGCGAAAGGGGCGTCGGCGTTGCCTGCAACGGTGTGGGGGCGATGGGCGCGACCGGCGGCGGAGCCGGAGCCTGCACGCCACCCACCTGGGTCTGCAGGCGGTCGTAGCAGGACAGTCGTGCCTGCGTTTCGGTGATCTCGCTGCAAATCTGGATATGCCGCGTCAGCGCGTCGAGCAAGTCGTCGCGCGCGGCGCCGCGCTGCTGGGCCTGGGCCGTACCGGCGAGCGCGATCGTCGCGACGCCGAGAAGAAGTGAGTGACGAAGCATCGTCGGTTCCCCGCTGAAAGACATGGCGACCATATCAGACCAGTTGGCCGATTGAAGGCGCCGTCAGGCGGCCGCCGCCGCTGTCGTAAAACCGTCGTCGCGATAGATCGTACGGCCGCCCACGACGGTGGCCATGACGCGACCCTGTACCGGGCGCTCGTCGAACGGCGTGTTCTTGGTCTTGCTCCAGAAATCGGTGCGATCGATCTTCCAGGCATAGTCGGCATCGAACACGATGAGATCGGCCGGAGCGCCCTTCGAAAGCTTGCCGCCGGGCAAGCCGAACAGGGAGGCGGGTGTGCTGGACAGCAGCTGGAAGAGGCGCGGCAGCGAGAGATGGCCGCCATGGACAAGTTCCAGCGAGATCGGCAGCAGGGTCTCCAGGCCGATGCCACCCGGCTCGGCCTGGGCGAAGGGCACCCGCTTGCTGTCCTGATCCTGCGGCCGGTGGTCGGAGACGATGGCGTCGATCGTGCCATCCTTGAGTCCCTCGACGATCGCCTGGCGATCCTTCTCGGCGCGCAGCGGCGGCACGAGCTTGCCGAAGGTCCGGTAGTCGCCGACCGCCAGGTCGTTCAGCGCAAAATAGGGTGCGGCGGTATCGCAGGTGATCCTGAGGCCGCGTGCCTTGGCGGCGGCGATCACCTGGACCGACTCTGCGGTCGATACCTTGGCTAGATGCATCCGGCCGCCGGTCATCTCGGCCAGCCTGATGTCGCGCTCGACCATCATCACCTCGGCGAGAGGCGGATTGCCCGACAGGCCGAGTCGCGTCGCCATCTCGCCGCTCGTCATGTGACCGCCCGAGAGCGTCGGTTCCTGCGGCAGGTGGACGATCAGCGCGTCGAAGGTCTTGGCGTAATAGAGCGCGCGGCGCATCACCTGGGCGCTGGCCACGGCATGGTCGGCATCGGTGAAGGCCACGGCGCCGGCTTCGGCAAGCAGGCCGATTTCGGCCAGTTCCTTACCTTCGAGGCCCACGGTGAGCGCGCCGTAGGCGTACATGTTCACCAGCTTGATCAGACGGGCGCGTCGCGCGACGAATTCGATCAACGAGGCGTCGTCGAAGGGTGGCTCGTTGTCGGGCAGCAGCACCAGCGATGTTATGCCGCCGACTGCGGCCGCGGCGCCGGCACTCTCCAGCGTCTCCTTGTGCTCCTCGCCGGGCTCGCCGGTATGGACCCGCGCATCGACGATGCCGGGCGCGAGATAGAAGCCGCGGCAATCGACCGACTGGATGCCGTAGGGCGCGCCCGAGGCGAACAGGTTGGGGCCGAAATCGGCGATCTTGCCGTCGCTGATCAGCACGGAGCCGAGATACTCGGTGCCGGCATCGGGATCGATGATGCGGGCGTTGATGTAGGCGGTCGAGCCGGCGTGCGGCGGAGCGCCTTTGTCGATCTTGCCGTTCATGCCACGGCTCCGATCTGGTTGCGCTGTCCGCCGATCAGCGCCTCGAGGCAGGCCATGCGGACGGCGACTCCCATCTCGACCTGCTCGTGGATGACGCTGCGGTCGAGGTCGTCTGCGACTTCCGAGTCGATCTCCACGCCGCGGTTCATCGGGCCGGGATGCATGATCAGCGCATCGGGCTTGGCATACTGCAGCTTGATGCGGTCGAGGCCGAAGAAGTGGAAATATTCGCTGATCGAGGGCACGAACGAGCCCTGCATGCGTTCGGTCTGCAGCCGCAGCATCATGACGATGTCGACGTCCTTGAGGCCGGTCTTCATGCTGTAGTGGAC
>JABMNB010000420.1 GCA_013205335.1 Rhodospirillales bacterium | reverse complement strand
CTTGTCGGCCTGCAGGACCGCCAGAATGCCGAAACAGTCAGGCGACGAAGCCGAGCGCCAGTTCGATGATCAGGCCGATGACGGCGAAGACGGCCTCACAGCGAGCCGATGGCCGAAACTCCCTTGCCAGCCATGAATAACTGGGGAGGCCTACCCCGCTTGACATTGGGGCCTGCGATCCCCTTTTCTCGATGACGTCCGAGGGGTGCCTGACCTCCGTGTGGGAAGCGGGCTGAGACAGCCTTAACGGCTGAACCCTTTGAACCTGATCCGGGTCATGCCGGCGAAGGAACGGGAGTCAGCTGTGGTTTCACCTGTCGTATCGATCATCGGAGCTGGCGTCGCAGGCTTGGCCTGCGCGACCGAGCTCGCCGACCGCGGTGTCGCCGTCGAGGTGCTGGAGCGCAGCGCCCGTCTGGGCGAAAGCGCCTGTTCCTGGATGGCCGGGGGCATGCTGGCGCCGTGGTGCGAGCGGGCGACCACCGACGAGATCGTCGCCCGTCTGGGCGAGCCGTCGATCGACTGGTGGCGGCGCCACCATCCCGGGACAGTCAGCCAGGGCAGCCTGGTCCTCACGCCGCCGCGCGATGCCGCCGACCTCACGCGCTTCGCCGCGCGGACCGAGCGCTACGAGTGGATCGACGGCGACCGGATCGCTTCCCTCGAACCCGACCTGGCCGGACGCTTCCGCCGCGCGCTGTTCTTTGCCGACGAGGCCCATCTTGAGCCGCGCAAGGCACTGGCGTCGCTCGCTGCGGGTCTCGAGACGCGCGGCATCGCCATCCGATTCGGTGTCGACGGAAAGCCCGCGGAAACCGGAGCGCGCTTCGTAGTGGATTGTCGCGGCTTGGCCGCGCGCGATGCGCTGCCCGAATTGCGCGGCGTGCGTGGCGAGATGCTCGTGGTGCGGACCCGCGACGTGTCGCTGTCGCGTCCGGTGCGGCTGCTGCATCCGCGCATCCCACTCTACATCGTGCCGCGCGGCGACGGGGTCTTCATGATCGGGGCCACGATGATCGAGAGCGAGGAACGACGCTCCGTCAGCGTGCGTTCGGCCATGGAGTTGCTCAACGCGGCCTACACGCTTCACCCGGCCTTCGGCGAGGCCGAGATCGTCGAGCTGGGCGCCGACCTGCGGCCGACCTTTCCCGACAATCTGCCGTGCATCCGGCGCAACGGCCGCGTACTGCACGCCAACGGGCTTTTCCGGCATGGTTTCCTGCTCGCGCCCTGGCTGGCGCGGGAAGTCGCCGATGCCGTTCTTCTGGAGACGAGCGATGCGGATATTCCTGAACGACGACATGCATGAGGTCTCGCCCGGCACCCTGGCCGCGGCGCTGGAAAGTCTCGGTTATGGCGGTCGCAAGATCGCAACGGCGGTGAACGGCCGCTTCGTCGCCGCCGCCGCGCGGCCGCGCACCGAGCTGGCCGACGGCGACAAGATCGAAGTCGTCGCACCGATGCAGGGAGGATAGGCGATGGCCTCGTTCTACGGCGTCGAGCTGAAGTCGCGGCTGCTGCTCGGCACCTCGCGTTATCCCTCGCCGGCGGTCCTCGAACGTGCGGTCAAGGCGTCGGGTGCAGAAGTCGTGACCGTGTCGCTGCGCCGCGAGAGCGGTGCAGGGCGGGCCGGTCAGGCCTTCTGGTCGCTCATCCAGTCGATGGGCGTGCGCGTGCTGCCCAACACGGCGGGCTGCCATTCGGTGAAGGAGGCGGTGACGACTGCCCACATGGCGCGCGAGCTGTTCGACACGCCCTGGATCAAGCTCGAGGTGATCGGCGAGGCCGACACCTTGCAGCCCGACGTGTTCGGCCTGGTCGAAGCGGCACGCATTCTCTCCGAAGAGGGTTTCGAAGTGTTCCCCTACACGACCGAGGATCTCGTGGTCGCCGAGCGGCTGGTCGAGGCGGGCTGCAGGGTGCTGATGCCGTGGGGCGCGCCGATCGGGTCGGCGCGCGGACTGAACAATGTCTACGGCCTGCGCTCGATGCGCGCGCACTTTCCCAACATCCCGCTGGTGGTCGATGCCGGACTGGGCGTGCCCTCGCATGCCGCGGCGGCGATGGAACTGGGCTACGACGCGGTACTTCTCAACACGGCGGTCGCTGAAGCGGGCGATCCGGTCGAGATGGCGCGCGCCTTCGCGCTCGGCGTCGAAGCCGGTCGTGCCGCCTACCTGGCGCGGCCGATGGAGCCGCGCGACATGGCCGTGCCGTCGACGCCTGTGATCGGCAAAGCCGCCCTCGGAGACTGAATACATGCTCGATCCCTTCTATCCCGTGGTGCCCGATTCGAACTGGGTGCTGAAGCTGGTGCCCATCGGCACGAAACTCATCCAGTTGCGCATCAAGGACCAGGCCGAGGCCGAGATCCGGCGGCAGGTGCGCGAGGCGAAAGCCGTCTGCGGGCAGCACGGCGCCGACCTGATCGTGAACGACTACTGGCAGGTCGCGATCGACGAAGGCTGCGCCTGGGTGCATCTCGGCCAGGAGGACCTGGTCGATGCCGATGTGAAAGCACTGCGCCGCGCCGGCATCAGGATCGGCGTCAGCACGCATGACCCTGCCGAGCTCGACAAGGGACTGGCCATCGATCCCGACTATGTCGCGCTGGGGCCAATCTGGCCGACCAAGCTGAAGCAGATGCCGTGGGCGCCGCAGGGCACCGAGCGGCTGGCCGACTGGAAGAAGCTGATCGGCAACCGGCCGCTGGTCGCGATCGGTGGGCTGACGCTGGAACGCGCGCTGCTCTGTCTGAAGTCGGGAGCCGATATCGTCTCCGTCGTCGGCGACATCGTGAACCATGCCGATCCGATCGGTCAGGCGAGGGCCTGGATCACCGCGACGAGAAAGCCGTGACCAACCGTTACGCCCGTCAGGCCGTGCTGCCCGAGATCGGCGAAGCAGGGCAGGCGCGTCTCGCCGCGGCCTCGGTGCTGGTGGTCGGTGCCGGCGGCCTCGGCTGTCCGGTGCTGCAGTATCTCGCGGGCGCCGGCGTGGGCCGCCTCACGATCGTCGATCACGACACGGTCGAGGAAACGAACCTGCACCGCCAGCCGCTCTACGGCATGCCGGACATCGGCAAGCCCAAGGTCGAGGCGGCGCGGGCGGTTCTGCAACGCTTCAATCCCGGCGTCCGCATCGACACGGTGGCCGAGCGGCTGACGCCGCAGAATGCACGACGTCTCGTCGCGGACGCCGACATCGTCGTCGACGCCGCCGACAGTTTTGCCGTCACTTACATGCTGAGCGATGTCTGCCATGCCATGGCGAAGCCGCTGGTCAGCGCTTCGGTGATCGGCATGATGGGCTATGCCGGTGCGTTCTGCGGCGGCGGGCCCAGCTATCGCGCGGTTTTTCCCGAAGTCTCGGTCGATGGCGGCACCTGTGCCACGGTGGGCGTGATCGGCACGGCCGTCGCGGTGCTGGGTGGCCTCCAGGCGCATCTCGCGCTCCACCTCTTGCTGGGACTCGAGCCCACCGTGCTGGGTCGTGTCATCACGTTCGACGCGCGGCGTCTCGCGTTCGGCGGCTTCGGCTTCGAAGGCAGTCCGGAACCCGAAGGGCAGGTGGCATTCATCGCTCCCGATGCGGTGCGGCCCGACGATGTCGTCGTCGATCTGCGCGGCCTCGACGAAGCGCCGGTCTCGCCTTTCGCCGGCGCGCGGCGGCTGGTCGTCGACACGATCGACGAACTCGGCACGCCCGATGGCCGGGTCGTGCTGGCCTGTCGCAGCGGCCAGCGGGCGCTGATGGCGGCGGACAGATTGCGCGAGCGGGGTGTCACGAATCTTGCTCTGATAGCGTTGGGCTGAGGCAGCGTTGGGCTGAAGTGCCTCGGCCAGAGTGGCGCTTTGAATGCGGCCGGATAGGACTGCGCTACTTTTTTTCCCAGCGCGCCGCGGCCGTGTCGTCGCCTTCGTGGGCGCCGACCCATTGATCGCCGGCGGGCGTTTCTTCCAGTTTCCAGAAGGGCGCCTTGGTCTTCAGCCAGTCGACCAGGAACTCGCAGGCTTCGAAGGCGGCCTCGCGATGAGGCGAGCCGACGGCCACCAGTACGATGCGCTCGCCGGGTTCCATGCGTCCGTAACGATGCACGATCAATGTCGCCTCGAGCGGCCAGCGCCGGTTAGCCTCGGCTTCGATTTCCTGCAGCGCCGCTTCGGTCATGCCGGGATAGTGCTCCAGCGTCAGCGCGTCGATGCGGTCGCGGTGGTAGCCCTCGCGCACATGCATCTCGCGTACGAGACCCACGAACACGGCCAGACCGCCGATCCGCTTGTTGCCGTCGGTGAGGCCGGCCAGCTCGGTGCCGACATCGAAGTCGGCTTCCTGGACGCGCACGGCCACGGGATCAGCCGCCGGTGAAGGGCGGGAAGAAGGCTACTTCGCGCGCGCCGGCGAGCTTTACGTCGAATGTCGCCGTGCGCTGGTCGACCGCGGCGCCGAAGGCAGCTCCTTCGGCCAGGGCTTCGGCGTGGCCGGGGCTGCGTCCGCGCAGCCAGACAATCAGATCGCCCACCGTCTCGATCCCGGCCGGCGGCGTGATCTCTTCCTCGGGCAGGCCGACCGTGCGCTTCATCCAGGCGAAATAGCGAACCTTCACGTCTGGCCGCCCGCGGGTGGTGCATCTTCCGCCATGTGTCGCAGGCCGGTGCGGAGATAGTCGTAACCGGTGATGAGGGTGAGCGCTGCAGCGATCCAGATCAGGACAATGCCCGCCTGCGCGACCCACGGCGATGCAGCATCGCCGACCAGCAAGGCCGCGATGGCCACCATTTGCACGGCGGTCTTCCATTTGGCGAGCACACTGACCGGCAGGCCGACCCGCAGTTCCGCGAGGAACTCACGGAGCCCGGAAACCAGGATCTCGCGTGCCAGGATGATGAGCGCGGCCAGAACGTTCACGCCGTCCAGGGTGCTGTTGTCGATCAGCATGACCAAAGCGGCGGCCACCAGCAGCTTGTCGGCGATCGGATCGAGGAAGCGGCCGAAGCGCGAAATCTGGTGATAGCGCCGCGCGAAATATCCATCGAACCAGTCGGTCACCGCAGCGGCCACGAACAGCGCCATCGACAGCCACTGTGCCCAGCCGCGATCGAGCCAGAAACAGGCGACGACCAGCGGAATCGCCACGATGCGCGACAGGGTGAGCATGTTGGGAAGATTGAACAGCATCGCCCCGACCTTACCGGCCCCCCCGGAAGTGGTCATGGATTTTCTGGGCGAGTGCGCTCGAGATTCCCGCCACCGACTTGATGTCCTCCAGGGTCGCTCCCGAGACTGCACGGGCGCTGCCGAAATGATTGAGCAGCGCGCGCTTTCGGCTGGCGCCGATCCCCGGCACTTCGTCGAGCGCCGAGCGCGTCATATCGGCTGCGCGGCGCGTGCGGTGAGTTCCGATCGCAAAGCGATGCGCCTCGTCCCGCAGTCGCTGCAGGAAATAGAGGACGGGATCGCGCGGCTCGAGCGAGAAGGGCGGCTTTCCCGCCATGAAGAACCGCTCGCGCCCGGCATCGCGGTCGGGGCCCTTGGCGATGCCGACCAGGGCGATGTCCTCGAGCCCGAGTTCGTTCATCACCCCGCGAACCGCTTCGAGCTGGCCCTGGCCGCCGTCGATCAGCAGCAGGTCCGGCCAATGCTCGTCGTCGCGATCGGGATTCTCGCGCAGCGCACGTCCGAACCGGCGGCTCATCACTTCGCGCATCATCGCGAAGTCGTCGCCCGCGGCGCCCTCGGTCTTGATGTTGAACTTGCGGTAGGCGTTCTTGTTGAAGCCTTCCGGTCCGGCCACGACCATCGCGCCGATCGCCGCGGTTCCCTGAATGTGACTGTTGTCGTAAACCTCGATGCGCTCGGGCGGCGCGTCGAGGCCGAACACGCGGGCCACGCCCTCGAGCAGGGTGCGTTGCGTGCCGCGCTCGGCCATGCGGCGGCCCAGCGCCTCGCGGGCATTGTTCACCGCCTGGTCGAGCGCATCCTTCTGGTCGCCGCGCTTGGGCTGGCGCATCTCGACCTTATGACCGGCCGATAGTGCGAGCGCGCTTTCCATGAGTTCGCGCTCGGGGACGTCGTGGCTGGTCAGAATCAGTTTCGGAGCCTGCCGGCCCTCGTAGAACTGTCCCATGAACGCCCCAAGCACCTGGCCCTCGTCGAGTTCCCTGCCGTGGCTCGGGAAGTAGGCGCGGTTGCCGAGATTCTGGCCGGCGCGCAGGAAGAAGACCTGGACGCAGATCTGCCCGCCTTCGGCGTGGGCCGCGAAGATATCGGCTTCGTCGATCGACGGCAGGCTGATCGACTGGTGCGACTGGATGTGAGCCAGCGCGCGAATACGGTCGCGCAGAATGGCGGCGCCTTCGAATTCGAGATCGGCCGACGCCTGCTCCATGCGCTTCGACAGGGTCTGCTGGATCTCGCGGTTGCGGCCACCGAGGAAGCCCCGGACGTCGTCGACGATGGCGTCGTATTCCGGCTTGGCGATGCGACCGACGCAGGGCGCCGTGCAGCGCTTGATCTGGTACTGCAGGCAGGGCCGCGTGCGTGTCGAGAAGACGCCATCCGAACAGGAACGCAGCGGGAAGGCGCGCTGCAGTGCGTAGAGCGTGCGGTTGACCGCGGTGGCCGACGCGAACGGCCCGAAATACTCGTTGGCCGGCCCGCGCGTCCCACGGTGCTTGGCGAGCTGCGGCCATTCGGTGTCGCGACGGATGACGATGTAGGGGAACGACTTGTCGTCGCGCAGCAGCACGTTGAAGCGCGGCATGAAGCGCTTGATCAGGTTGTTCTCGAGGAGCAGAGCCTCGGCTTCGCTGTCGGTGACGGAGAATTCCATGGTCCGCGTCGCCGACACCATGCGGATCAATCGCGTGGCGAGTCGGGTCGGCTGGGTGTAGGCGGCCACCCGGTTGCGCAGCGAGCGAGCTTTTCCGACATACAGAACTTCTCCGTCTTCCGCGATCATGCGGTAGACGCCGGGCTTGCGCGGCAGAGTCCGCACGAGGTCCGCGATGATCCTCATGCCGTCGGCGAGCGAGCCTTCGGAGGGGGGCGGGTCGATGTCGGTTTCGTCGGTCACGGGAGGCGGAGAATGGTGCTCCCGGCACGTCCGTACAAGCCAATCGGCGCCATGTGGGGAAGTCTGTGAAGAACCCTGACGGCCTTCGGTCGTTACGCAAGCGTCACCGTATTGACTCAATGCAAGAGGGGTGACAATCACCCGTCACCCCTCCATTAACTTATTGTTTTTGCTAGTGTTTTACCGAATTGATCTCAGTGCAGAAAACGCTGGCGAAGCAATTTGTTCCCGATTCGATCCAATCGACTGTCCCGCTTCGATCTGTGGATTAATCAGGTGGCTCTACAGCACCGACAGCATGCGGCCCACGAGAGGGTGACGGACAACGTCTCCCTGTGTCAGGCGCACCACGGCGACGTCCTCGAGGCCGTCCAGTTTCACGCCGATCGAGGCCAGTCCGGACAGTTCCGGCAGCAGATCGGTCTGGTCCGGATCGCCGGTCATCACCATCGTCGAATGCCAGCCCAGCCGGGTCAGGAGCATCTTGAGCTGCCCATAGGTGCAGTTCTGGGCCTCATCGATCAGGACGAAGGCGTTGTTGAGCGTCCGGCCGCGCATGAAGGCCACCGGGGCAATCTCGATCGTGCCGTCGTCGAGATGCTGGCTGAGTCGCTTGGCGCCCAGACGGTCGTTGAGGGCGTCCCACAGCGGGCGCAAATAGGGGTCGAGCTTCTCGCGCATGTCGCCCGGCAGGAAGCCGAGATTCTCACCTGCTTCGACGGCAGGCCTCGACAGCACGATGCGGGAGACGCTGCCGCTTTCCAGGGCTTCCACGGCGGCGGCGATCGCCAGATAGGTCTTGCCGGTGCCGGCAGGTCCCAGCGCCACGGTGAGCGGTTTGGAGTCTATCGCTTCCATCAAGGCCCGTTGGTTGTCGCTGCGCGGTCGGACTTTCTTGACGTAGCTCTGGTCTCGGTCATTGGCCGGAGTGTGGTCAAAAATGACATTGTGAATACGGGCACTATCGATGGCGTGCAGCTTGGCTCGGCGTGCGGCGCGTTTGGCCATATTCTTACTCCGGTGTCAGGGTCAAAGGAGCGGAATCGATCGCCCAAAACAAAAACGCCCCCGGCGAGCGGAGGCGTTGGCGATCGGTGGTCTGGCTGCAAGGTGAGGCCGATAGGGCACGCGGTGGAAGATCCACCGGTGAACCAAATTCCGTCGGGGGATATGTCCTCGAACGGATAAAAACCCTCCTTCAGCTACCTATGAAAACCTAACGCCGATCCGACCCCTCTTCCACCATATTTATGGTGTGCCACGGAAAATTCACCCAAGGGAAAGCATGCCGACTTCAGCGGTCGTGGGCCAGCCGGCCTGCCACATAGGTCGCCTGGACCGCCCGGTCGTCGCCCAGGATCATCTGGATGAAGAGCTGTTCGGCAAAGTCGCGGGCCTCGTCCATGCGGAAGGCGATCAGGGGCGTCGAGCGCATGTCGAGCACCACGAGATCGGCTTCCATGCCTAAGGCAAGGCTGCCGATCCTGTCCTCGAGGTGCATGGCCGCCGCCGAGCCGCGCGTCGCGAGATAGAAGGCGTGAGCG